>NZ_JBSGEQ010000028.1:105874-122423 GCF_053602975.1 Nocardia sp. NPDC004278 | reverse complement strand
CCCACGCTGGACCAGGTGCTGGCCCGGGCCATGGCCAAGGAGCGCGAGCAGCGGTTCGGCAGCTGCGTGGAATTCGCCGCGGCCGTGCAGGATGCATTGCGGCGGCCGTCGGCGGAAGCTGCGCGCACGGCGGAAACCATTGTGGCGCAGGGGTATCCGACCCCATCGCAGCCAGCAGCGCCGCAGTTCACGACACCTCCCACCGTAATCGGCGCCGGGGTACCTACGGTTGCGCAAACCCCTTCCGCGGCCATACCTTCGATGCAGACTCCACCTGGATCGCGTCCGGCAGCGGCGGTTCCGGCGGGATCAATTCCGGCACGGGCGATTCCGCCCACCGCGATCCCCGGCACCCCGTTCCCAGCGGCACCCCCGCGCGAGGCCAGCGGTTGCCGCACTGTGATCATCGGACTGGGATCCATTGTGGCGGTGCTGGCGCTGGCCATGGCGGGTGTTGTGGGGTACGCGGCGTACGACTCGAAGCATCCCAGTTGGAGCAGTGACGAGCAGCGCATCGCCGCCGCCTTCCCGAAGCTGGTGTCCAGCAAGCCGAAACAGCCCGGCTGGCACGACACCACCTGCGGGAAGTACGCCGACAACCAGGCGAAGGCAACCATCTACTGCGACAGCGCGAACAAGGATTTCTCCCTCACCCTGCGCTATTTCGATACCGCCAAGGCCGCGGACCAGGATATCCAGCTCCCCGGCGGCACCCAGCCGTCCACCCACGAACAGCTGCGCACCGAAATCCATCCCGACGTCCCCGAACCGATGAAGCTGAAGTTCAGCGACCCCGACGAGTCGAGCAGCGTGATCTACACCGGATTCAGCATGGATTCCGACCGCAACCGGTTCACGGTGGCGATCCAGTACGAGACCCGCTCCGACGACGATCAGAAGCTGTCCCTCTGGAAGTCCATGCCGCTCGGCAAGTGACGCGCGTCCGCCCCGAAGGCGTTCGCGCAGTTCGCTGTCGAGTCGTGCGGCAGCGTCGAGCAGGGCTGATGGGACCGCCACCAGAAGATCTGCTCGGCCCCACCGGCTGCTTTAGTTTGTGGAACGGCTGGTGTGTCGGTCTATGTCCTGTGGTCGATTGCGTCGAGCAGTTGGGTGGTGTAGCCGTTCTCGTGGACGCCGGAGGCGGCGAAGCGGGTCGCGGCGCCGCCTTGGCGGGCCAGGTCGGTCAGCACGGTGCTGGCGGCGGCGGTGCAGGTCTTCATGAGCCCGGACAAATGAGTGCTGGTGAACGCGGCGGCAGCGGTCGCGGCGAGCCCGTGTTTCGACAGTGGGTTCAGTTGGGGCCTGGTCCAGCCGAGCCAGCTACTGGCGCAAATTGCGGTCGAACAGGGCCAGCAGTTCGCGGTAGTGCCGTTCGTCGGCTTCGGGGTCGTGGGCGGAAGTATCGGCCTGGGTGTAGCCGTGTTGGGCACCCGCATAGACCTCGGTGCGGTGGCGGATGCCGGCGGCATCGAGTGCCTTGTCGAACTGGGCAATGTGTTCCGGAGTCATGTGGTGATCCTCGCCGGCGTGGGCGAAATACAGCTCCGCCGTGATGTTTCCGACGGTCAGGTGCGGACTGTCCGGGGTGTCGGTGACCAGTGGTCCGCCATGGAATCCGGCCACCGCCGCGACCCGATCGGGGAACATGGCGGCGGTCAGCACCGCCAGCCGCGCACCCATGCAGTAGCCGGTGAGGCCGACCTTTCCTTCGGCGACCTGCGGCGACGCTGCCAGCCACTTCAGGTAAGCGTCGGTATCCGAACGCAGGACCTCCGGTGTCAGCTCGCGGATCATCGGGAAGACCTGCTGGAAGATCTCCGGCCGCTCCGCCGGGTCGATGAATTCCGGCAGCTCGATCACCGGCGCACGCCCGTGCCGGTAATAGGCGTTCGGAAGCAGCACGGTGTAACCGTGGGCGGCAATACGATCGGCCAGCGACCGCAGGCTGGGCCGCAGTCCGAAGCCGTCCTGAATCACCAGCACTCCCGGGTGGGCGGCGCCATCGTCAGGGTAGGCGACATACGCGTCGGCGACACCATCGGGCGTCTGAACGTCGACCGACATGCCATGCACCGCAGTCACCGTTGAATCCTCCTGTCGCGTCGACTCTTTCGAACCTACCTCACTCAGGATCGGCCGATTCGATTCACCTACCGGTCGCGCGCTCGCATCTCCTGCGCGATCGGCGACGGCGATGCGGTCGTTGCGGGCGGGTGGAAGGTGTTGTCCGATGTCGGTGGCGATTCGCGAAGTGTCGAGGCCCGCGAGGATGCCGACGATCTGAGCGGCCACACCGACCCAGCCGGAGGTGTCCAGTCCGGCCAGCGTTAGCGCGCGGGCGACGAGGTGCAGGTCGATGCGGGCGGCCAGTGCGGAGACGCCGAACCGGGCCGCGCCGTGGCGGAGGTTCCGCTGGCATCTCGGTCAGAAACACTATTCGGGCACGTATTGGCCGGGTACCGAGTCCGGGCATGTCATCTATGAGTCGCGGCTGGAACTTGCCCGGTTGCTGTTCGCCGAATTCGATCGTTCTCTGCTGCGGAGGTGGCACCCCTCGGCTGCCGCAAGTGTATCGTGTTGCTGCGCTGACGTATTGGTTGAACGGGGGCGGCGAGGATGCAGTTGGATCCGGGATCTGTTTTCGCCGGATACACGATCGAACGTGTGCTCGGGGCGGGCGGTATGGGTGTGGTATTCCTGGCACGCCATCCGCGCCTGGAACGGTCCATGGCGTTGAAGGTGATCGGCGGCGCGCTTGCGAATGACCCGCATGTGCGTACCCGGTTCGAGCGGGAGAGCGCTCTGGCCGCGAGCCTCGATCACCCCAACATCGTGCACGTCTACGACCGCAGTGACAAAGATGCGGAAACCCTCTGGATCTCGATGAAATACATCGCCGGCGGGGATACCACCGGCCTGCTTGCGCGTAGCGGTGGCCGCCTCCCCGCGGACCATGCGGTGCGGCTGATCGGCGATACCGCCCGTGCCCTGGACCATGCCCACGCACACGGGATAATCCACCGCGATGTGAAACCGGCGAACATCTTGGTCGACCGGTCCGAAAACGGGCTCGAACGAGCAGTGCTGACCGATTTCGGTATCGCACGGGCGTTCGGCGACACCCAGACGCTCTCCGCGACCACCGCAACATTCGCCTACGCCGCGCCGGAACGTTTCGGTACCGAGCCGGTCGACCGACGTGCCGATCTGTACTCCCTGGCATGCACGCTGTATGAACTGCTCACCGGCCGAACACCGTTTCCACGCTCGGATCAGGCGGCGGTCATTGCCGCGCACCTCCACGAACCGCCGCCGCGCCCCACCGATCTCGTGCCCGGACTGCCTCCCGGCGTCGATCAGGTGATCGCCACCGCCATGGCCAAACGCCCGGAGGATCGGTACCCCGACTGCGGAAACTTTGCCGCTGCCGCCCACCGGGCCCTCACCGAAGCCTGGCGGCCGACCGAGGTAAACCGTTCTCACAACATCGAATCGAATCCACACCGAACAGTAATGAACTCGGGTTCGTCGCGGCCGGCCATGGTGCGACCACCAGTGATGAACCGGACATCCCGGTCGGGTCTTCCGGTTGGGCTCGCGTATCTGATCGCCGTCGTGGCAACGTTCGTGATCGAGCTGGCAACCGATGTGATCGCGCTGACAACCGATGTGCTGGGCCTGGACCAGTCGATCGGCGTGTGGCTCTGGAGTGCTGCCACGACCAGCCTTGCGGGCGCCGCGTTCGGTGGTGCTCTGTTCCTCGCTCGGCCCAGGACCTACGCGATCGTTGCGGCCAGCGTGATCGGAGCACTGATCACGATGATGGTCGCCGATCAGGTCGGATATCAGATCTGGCTGGGACTGGAAGCGCATCCCGACGGGGCCATGGATGCCGGCGAGTATTTCAACTTCTATTTCACCGGTCCGACGGTGACGGGGTGGCTGCTCTGGCTCTTGCTGCTGCCGACGACAGGCATGCTGTCCTGGCTACGAGTGTGGCTCGTCCGCAAGTCGAACAGCAATCGTTGAGTCAACCGTCCCTGGCCCGATCTCCATGCGGTTCCACGCTGCGGCGATACGGTGTCGATCCACGAGGGGAATGGTTCGCTTGCGTGGCTCTACGAGCGGTCCGATCACAGACACCGAGAAGAATGAGCAGTGCTCGGCCAGTTGACAACTCGTGAGAACCCGTAGGTCAGGGCCGCACGCGATCGACCGGTCACTGTATGCGGCACGAGGATCGGCCCGAGAACTGAGACCCGTCGTGCTGGCCGCAGTTTGAGACAACCGGAGAAGTCACAGGTCCAGAGACTTGGTGGCGGCCACGAATTTTGAGACCCCGGCTCAGCAGCCTCGGTTCGACACAACCAACCGGGGCAACCGTAAGCACGCGTCACGGCAATGGACGAATCCAATTGCACTGCAGGCTATTTGCGTTGCCGACTGATTGCGGAATCCTCACAACGCCCGCATGACCACCCACCGATACCACAATCTGAAACCCGACTTCTTCACCGGCGGTGGGAATCCGACGCGGCCAGTTCCATGGCATTGTCGACGCGAAATGTCACGGCCTCCCGTGGGGGGCCAACCGTCGATGAGGGTTTGCAGCATGGATTTGCGCATATCGGTATTGCGAGGACGCCAGAGGCAACGGCGGATGGCAACTGTCGCCGCAGCCGTGGTCGTCGCGGTTGCGCCACTGTTCGTCGTCGCTCCGCAGGCGAACGCGGACGCGGACGCCGTCGTCGAGCGAATCGAGCGCACCTCCGCACAGCAATGGCAGATGTACGTTCGCTCCCCCGCGATGAAGCGGACCATTCACCTCGACGTGCTGGTCCCCGCGAACCAATCGGCACCCCGCCCAACCTTGCTGCTGCTGGACGGTAACGGGGCAACGGAATCCCAGTCGGCGAGCACCTGGACGCTACGCGGCGGCGCCAAGGAGTTCTTCGCCGACAAGCCGGTCAATGTGGTGATGCCGGTCGGCGGCGGGGGCACCTATTACACCGACTGGTTGCAGGATGATCCCAAAATCGGACACCAGAAGTGGGAAACCTTTCTCACCTCCGAGCTGCCGCCGCTGATCGACCGCGAACTGAAGGGCAATGGCGTCTACGCCGTCGGCGGACTTTCGATGGGAGCGGGAGCGGCCGCCATTCTGGCTGTCCGGCACCCCGATATGTTCCGAGCCCTGGCGGCCTTCAGCGGTTGCTACTCCACCGACGGTGTCGGGCAGTTGTCGGTGCGCCCCGTGGTCGAATCGAAGGGCGGCAACCCGGACAATATGTGGGGCACCGCGGGCAACCCGGAGTGGGCGGCCCACGATCCGAGCAAACACCTCGACGCGCTGCGCGGCAAACCGGTCCACCTCTACGTGGGCACCGGCATACCCGGCCCCGACGATGCCCCCTTCGACGATCGCTGGTCCTGGCCCAACGACCCGCTCCGCGCGAACGAGATCGAACAGGTCTCGCACGACTGCACCCTCGCCCTCTCCCCCGCCATGAAACTCTTCGGCGCCGACGTCTCCATCGACTACGCCGCCATCGGCGTCCACTCCTGGCCGTACTGGAAGGCCGCCCTCCCCAAATCCTGGCCAGCCCTGAAAGCGGGTCTCGGCGTATAACCGAACATCCGAGCGCTCCTGTGGTGTGCTCGGCCGCCCCTACAAATGAGACCGATCGATATAAGAGTCTCGTTGACCCGTTGAAGCACACACTCCTCATCAACCACTCGTCCCAAGATGAGTTGCGCTGCTACGCCCTGACAGTTATCCGATCGAGGCAACCAGGTCCTGTCGCCATACTTCGCGGTGAATTCGCTGAAAGTTAGCCCGAATTAGTCGGCGGGCACTGCCCAGAACCGTTCCCGCCCTGTCGGCCATAACTCTCATCCCTACGGTCACCCTGTGGAATCGTTGATTGCCATGGACATGCATCTCAGAGACAAGATCGCTGTCGTCACCGGCGCAAGCAAAGGCATCGGTCTGGCAATTTGCCAGGCATTCGCCGCTGCGGGGGCATACATCGTCGCTGGAGCCCGGCACAACAGCCCCGAACTGCAAGACCTCGAGGCGGACGGGTCGGCGACCTTCATCGCCGTCGACCTCGCCACCGCGGACGGCCCACCGACCCTGGTGGCCGCGGCGGCCGAACGCGGCCGCGTGGACATCCTGGTAAACAATGCGGGCACGGTGGTGCCGCATATCGGCGGGTTCGTCACCGTCACCGACGACGACTGGAATGCCGCACTATCGCTCGGACTGATGTCGGCCGTTCGCACCACCCGGGCAGCCATCCCGCACATGCTGACGCATGGCGGGTCGATTATCACGATCGGATCCGTCAATGCGGTGCTGCCCGATCCCAGCATCATCGACTACTCGGCGACCAAGGCGGCCTTGGCCAATCTCACCAAGGGCCTATCAAAAGAGTTCGGGCCGAATGGGATTCGCGCCAACACGATAAGTCCGGGGCCGGTGTCCACCGATCTGTGGCTGGGCACCGGCGGCATGGCAGCCCAAGTCGGTGCGGCGAGCGGCAGCAGTCCCGAGGATGTCGTGAAATCGGTGGGCGCGGCGGCTGCAACAGGGCGATTCACCACAGCTCGAGAGGTCGCCGATCTGGCCGTCTTCCTGGCCAGTGACCGTTCGGCCAATATCACCGGCTCCGATATCCGCATCGACGGCGGATACGTCACCACCCTCTAGAGAGGACCGTACGGGAATACGACGGGTGTGGTTCGGGTTACACCCGCTAGCCGTATTTGTGTGCGGCGGAATCGAGTGCGACGGTGGGAGATTCGATGAGCATACGAGCGGTGTGGAACGGCATTGTGCTGGCCGAGAGCGATGACACCGTGGTGGTCGAGGGCAATCACTACTTTCCGGCGGGGTCGCTGAATACCGAGTATTTCCGGGACAGCGATACCCATACCGTCTGCGGCTGGAAGGGGCTCGCGTCCTATTACACGGTCGAGGTCGAAGGCGCGAAGAATCCGGATGCCGCGTGGTACTACCCGGATCCGAAGCCGGAGGCCGAGCAGGTGCGCGATCGCGTCGCCTTCTGGAAGGGCGTCGACGTCGTCGAGGCATAACGCGTCCGGGAGTCGGCGCGCACTGGCAGCGCGCACCGAGTAAGAACGATGGCATGCGACACCCCGCCAGCCCGATCCTCAACGCGCTGACCTTCCAACCGGATCGGCAGATCCTGCAGACGCCGTCGGTCCTCGGGATGGACTACACCGAACTGTCCATCCCGACAACCGACGGCGAGACCCTGCACGGCTGGTGGCTGCCCGCCGCACACTCGATCGGACACGTCCTGTTCGCCCACGGGAATGCGGGCAATGTCGGCGACCGCGTGCCGATCTACGCGCTGCTCACCGAAATCGGTTTGGATGTACTGACTTTCGACTATCGCGGCTACGGCCGCAGCACCGGCCGCCCCACCGAACACGGCACCTACCTCGACGCCCACGCCGCCAGGCGGATCCTGCTCGAACAGCCGGGTGTCAACCCTGAACGTGTCCTCTACCTGGGCAAATCACTCGGCGGCGGCGTACTGCTGGAACTGGCCACCGAATATCCCCCCACCGGACTGGTGCTGATGTCCACCTTCACCGGCCTGCGCGACGCGGCCCGCTCCGTATATCCATTCCTCCCCGGCCCACTGGTCCCCGACGCCTACCCGAGCCTGCGCCGCATCCGCGAACTGCAAGCCCCCGTCCTGATCATGCACGGCGACCACGACGAACTCCTCCCCCTACGCCACGCCGAGCGCCTGTTCGCCGCCGCCCCCGAACCGAAACAACTGGTGATCTTCCCCGGCGCAGGCCACAACGACCTCATCATCTCCACCGAAGTCTCCTGGATCGATCTCATCCGCGCCTGGACCGGCGAACTGCTCACGACCTGATCGCAGTCGTGCGTAGCCTGGCGATATGAGTGATTTGGGTGAGATCACCGCACGGCTTGCGGCGCTATCCGATGACGAACTGCTTTCGGTGCTCGGCACCGCCACCACCGGGCGGCCGCGGCTCGCCTGGGTACACACGGCGGTCGCCGAGGCCGCCGGCCTCGGTCATATGGGATCAGACGCGACTGTGAGTCCCGCCACTCCAATGCCGCAGACGCATGGTGAGGAATCCGACGCCGCGACATCCGGGCAGGTCGGAGGCGTTTTTCCGGTACCGGCGGTACCGGTACCGCCGACCGGTATTCCGGCCGGGCCCGAGGTGGGCGGATATTCCTCCGGCGGAGTCCCTACCTTCGAGTCAGTTCGCGATAAGGTCGAGCAGCGCTTCGGCACCGCGCAGGGGATGGGCGAACTCGACCGGCAGACCCCGGCGGGCCGCAGCGCCGACGAACAATGGGAGGCGCGCGAGAAAGCCGCGCGTGAGCGTCTGGAACAGATACGGAAATCGTTGCACGGCAAAGACGTCGAATCGAACGGTCCGTAAGCTGGCCCAGCGCGACGGACTATGGATGTGATGGTGGAATTCGATGAGCGAGCCGCGTGAGATCGCCGAACGGCTACTCGATGCCCAAGTGGAATTCCTGCTGGCCGAGGTGAGCGGCGACCGCTTCACCGAGGTCGTCGCCCGTGACGTGGAATCGGTGATCGGTGTTGCCGACACCCTCATCTTCCGCGATGTCGTGGAGATCGACCAGGCCAAGGAGACGGTCCGCACCGTAATCGACCTGATCGGCGGCAGCCCGGTCATCGCGGATATGGTCGGGGTCTTCGCCGACTCGATCTACGACAATTTCGCCGCGAACAATGACTACACCCTCGGCCAGGTGGTCGAGCGCGAACCGGTCGAGGCACTGCTGGAGAAGATCTTCGGCATGCACCAGGCGCAGGAGCGCATCCTGGAGCGGCTCACCGAGAGCCCGCTGGTCGCCACCGTCGCCTCGAAATTCGTGGACAAGCTCATCTCCGATTTCATGGAGGCGAACAAGCAGATCGCGGGCAAGATTCCGGGCGTCTCGTCGCTGATCTCCATGGGGCAGTCGGCGGCCAAGACCGCCAAGAAGGCCACCGAGAGCACCTTCATCGGCGATATGGCGGGCAAGGGCGCGGTCTTCGCGCTGAAGCGCACCAACAATGCCATTCGGGAGATGCTGCGCGACGCTCCGGTGCACGATGCCGCGATGGAGTTCTGGGATCTGCACGCCGACGAACCGGTGAGCGGTCTGCGGGACTATCTGACCCAGAAAGATCTGAACGAACTGGTGCTGCTCTGCTACGAGATCGCCGTAACCACCAGGGAGAAAGAGTACTTCGGGCTGCTCGTCGACGAGTGCGTGGATGTCTTCTTCACCAAGTACGGCGATTACACGCTGGCCGCCATGCTGCCGGAACTCGGCCTGTCCGGCGACGATATCGCCAAGGAGATCCTGCGCTACGGTCCTGCCGTAATCGCAGGTGCGAAGCGAAATGGCGTGCTGGGCAAGCTGATTCGCGAGCGGCTTGAACCGTTCTACACCTCGGATGTGGTGCTCGGAATTCTGGGCGAGATCAAGGGCTGAGTCCGAAATTCCCCGCGTCCGATGGGCGCGGGGAACCTCTCACGGGGCCAGGTGATCGCCGTTGCGGACCTCTTCCACGGTGCGGCCGATCATTTCGCGCAGCGTTGCGGCGATGCGCTGGCGATCGGTCGGCTTCACGATCACGGTACGACTGCCGAAACTGACATAGCGGCCGTCATTTTCGAAATCTGTGATTTGAAAGTCCTTGCGGCCCTTGATATGCCGATTGTCCACACTGCCGAACGGATACACCCCCACGTGTACGGTGGCGGTCGTCGGCCGACGGAAGAACTTCTCGAACTCCTCGCGCACCGTCGGACGCCACGCATCGCGCACCACCGGCGGCGGCTTCTCCAACTCCTCGACCGGAACCTGCATCGGTTTACCCTGTCCCGCACGGCATTCCGGCAATACATCGACCACTGCGGGCGCCAGCTCCTCGGCCGTGAGAAACAGCAGGTCCACCGCGCCGCCGTGCTCGTGATCGAGGCCGGGCTGCTGGATCGCCAGCGCGGCGTGCTGGAAATGCACGCCACCGTGCGCACGGATCTTGTGCTCGTTGCGCGGGCCGTGGAATCCGGCCACCTCGACCCGCGCCTCCGGTGCCAGCAGCACCTCGACGGCACGCACCAGATCTTCGCCCAGCTGCGGCATCACCACCTCGGCCGCGGCCCGGCGCAGCCGATCCGAATCCTCCTGGAAGACCTCGGTGGAGCGATGTCGCAGCGGATACGGGAGCACATCCCGTCCGGTCGACTCCCAGAGCACTCGGAATTCGAGCGCGGTGAATCGCCACCGCCGCGCGGTTGTCATGCGGTCTTCCTGTTCCTACTCGCCGATGACCGGCGGGACCGTCTTCGGCGCATTGGTGAGCCCGGTGAGCTCTTCGCCGTTCTGCTGGTTGATCAAGTAATCGGGGATGCCCTTGGTGGACTCGTTCTCGTCCTTGCCGCCGCGATTGCCGGGTGAGCCCATACCGGACATACCATTGCGGCCCGTGGTCGCGGCAGTCGTTGCGGTCGCCGCGGTGGTAGC
This sequence comes from Nocardia sp. NPDC004278, assembly GCF_053602975.1. Taxonomy (NCBI): domain Bacteria; kingdom Bacillati; phylum Actinomycetota; class Actinomycetes; order Mycobacteriales; family Nocardiaceae; genus Nocardia; species Nocardia sp. NPDC004278. The sequence goes on along the minus strand of NZ_JBSGEQ010000028.1, from coordinate 111,853 downwards.
GGCGGTGCCGGTGGGCGTGCCGGTTACCGTTCGGCCCGGCGACTGGCTGGTCGCACCGGGGGTGCCGCTCGGGCTGCCCGAACGGGTCGGCGAACCCGTGGTGGTCGGCGTTGTCGTCGACGACGGGTTGGTCGCGGTGGTATCCGGCTTCGTCGTTGTCGGCTCGGTGCTGGTGGTCGACGAAGGTGTCGTCGAACTATCCGTCGACTGGGTACTCGACGGATCGGTGGACGGACTCTGCTCGGTGGGCTTGGGCTCCTGCTTGTCCGTCGGTTGATTGCCCGGGGAGGTACCGGGGCCGCCGCCACCAGGGCTGTTGCCCGGCCCGCCGCCGGGAGTCTCGCCCGGCTTCGCCGTCGGGTTATCGGGTTTGGGGATGACCGGGACGTTGGTGTCGGTCTCCTCGATGACCGGCGCGTACACGGTGCGCAGCACCCGGACCGCCTCGGCATGTGCCGTGCTCTCGGCCTCGTCGTTATCGCGCCAGCCCCGGCCCGCGATCCAGTGCCTGGCATTCTCGACATTCGAGCGCAGGTCGGGAGCGTGCGGCACCAGCGCCTTGGTCGGTTCCAGACCGGTCGTGAGTTCGGCCACCTTGCTGCTGGTCAGTTTGGCGGCATTGGCGAGCTGCACGGCCTGGGTGCTGTAATCCCCGACGGCCTTGGCGACGGCATTGCGGGTGGCACCCTTCCAGATGCCTTCATCGGTCGCGCGTTCCATCGCCTTCTTGAAGGTGTCCAACGAGGTCTCGGCGCGTTTGCCGATCTCATTCCATGCGGTCGCGAGATTGTCGACGGCGGTGATATCGATCTTGTCGACCTTCTCCCGCAGCTCTGCGGTCGACGGCCGATCGAAGTCGTCGCGGCCCTGCACCGAACGCGGTCGGTAATCGCCCTGGAAGCCGATGCCATTGGCAGCGCTGCGCACACCGTCGCGCTGCTGGTTGTACTTGTTCTGCACGGCCGCCGGATCAACACCCGGCTGACGTTCCTCACCCGCGATCCAGTCGGTCAGACTTTCCAACATCGCGGACCCGAGATCACTTGCGCTCCAATTGAACATGCCGAACCCCATGGCTCAACCGCCCATCGATCGCAGCATCAACGTCATTCGGTGCGCCATCCCCACCCTCTCGACCCGTCCGAAGATCCTTACCATATCAAACGGTATCCCCACCTGCCCCCCGCCGAACCATTCTCAGCACTGGTACTAGCTGCACGGTCGATCCCTTTCTACGCGTGACTATGGCCAGCCCGACCCGCCCGCGCAGTAATGCCCTGGGCCGCAACGCGAAACGGCCCCGGACGGCATACCGTCCGGGGCCGACTTCAGCTGACTACCCGCGCAGCACCGCGCCGACTGCGTCGGCAGCCGCGGCGACCGCCGAGTCGCGGGCCGCGCTCGCCTCGTCCTCGGTGAGCGTGCGGTCGGAGGCGCGGAAGCGCAAGGCGTAGGTGAGCGACTTGCGTCCCTCGCCCGCCTGCGCGCCCTCGTACACATCGAACAGGGCGATATCCTCCAGCAGCGCACCGCCGCCGGTGCGCAGCGCCGACTCCACCGAGGCGGCGGGGACGGTCTTGGCCACACTCACCGAAACGTCCTGCAGTACCGCAGGGAACGGGGAAACCACTGGCACAGGCCGAGATTCGCGCAGCGGCAGGGCATCGAGATCGAGTTCGAGGGCGCAGGTGCGCGGCGGCAGACCGGCGCGCTCCAAGACGGCCGGATGCAATTCGCCTGCATGCCCGACGATCTGGCCATCGACCACCAATTCCGCGCACCGTCCCGGATGCCATGGCAGATACGAAGCGGTGCGACGCTCGATCGTCACACCCGCCGCGTCACCGATCGCATCGGCCAGCGCGAACGCGTCGGCGGCCTCGGCCGGACGCCCCGCACCCCACGGCCCGCGCGGTTCCCGGCGACCGGTGAGAACAGCGCCGATATGCACCGGCTGTGCGGGCAGCGAATCGAGCAGTTCCGCGATCTGTTCGTCGGTGGGGCGACGATCCACGGGCAGCACGTCGACCGCGCGCACGTTCGGACCGGGCTGCACCACCTGTGCGATGCCGAAGATCGCGAGATCACGCGCGCCGCGAGAGATATTGCGCGCGGCCACTTCCAGCAGACCGGGCAGCAGTGTGGTCGCCAGTTCCGGACGCTCGGTATCAAGCGGATTCAGCACCCGCGTAGTGTTGCGCCGCGGGTCGTCGGCATCCAGGCCCCAGGTGTCGAACACATCGGCAGGGAGGAAAACCGGCGGCGGCACCTCGACACATCCGGTGAAGGCCAGTGCCCGGCTCACCGCGCGACGCCGCCGCTGTCCGGCGGTCAGACCACGTCCGGCCGGGGCGGTCGGAATGACCGACGGGATCTGCTCGAGCCCCTCCAGCCGCAGCACCTCCTCGACGAGGTCCGCGGGCTGCGCCAGATCGGGCCGCCAACTCGGCGGCGTGACCACCAACTGCCCGTGCCCGGTGGCCTCGTTGACCCCCACCTCGACCGTGCAGCCGATCTGCGCGAGACGACGCGCCGAGGTACCGGTCGGGTAGACCACGCCCGCCACCCGATCGGCGTGATCGATATCGATCCGGATGGGCGGCGCGGCTGGCACCGGCACCCGCACATCGGTGAGCGCGGATTCCACAGTGCCACCGGCGATTTCGGCCAGCAGCTGAGCGGCGCGATCGAGCGCGGCGACATTGATCTCCGGATCCACGACCCGCTCGTAGCGCTTACCGGCCTCGGAGACCAGCTTGTGCCTGCGCGCGGTGCGGTAGACCAGCAGCGGATTCCAGGTGGCGGCCTCGAGCACGATATCGGTCGACCCGGCGCCGACTTCCGTTGTCGCGCCGCCCATGACACCCGCGAGCGAAATGACGCCGGAGTCGTCGGCGATCACCACATCCTCGGCGTCGAGCACCCGCTCGACCTCGTCGAGGGTGCGCAGCGTCTCGCCCGCATTGGCGGTCCGCACGACCAGACCGCCATTGAGCTTGTCCGCGTCGAAGGCGTGCAGCGGCTGCCCGAGCTCGAGCATCACGTAGTTGGTGACATCGACCGCGGGTGAGATCGGGCGCACACCCGACAGCAGCAGTCGGCGCTGCAACCACCAGGGGCTCACCGCATTCGGATCGATGCCGGTGACCCGGCGGACCGTGAACCGGGTGCACTTGGACTCCGGCTCGAGCCGAACCGACCACGCCTGCTGCTCGTCATCGGGCAGTATCCGCACCGCGGGATCGGCGTATTCCAGATCGAATCCGCACGCCAATTCGCGCGCCAGACCGCGGGCCGAGAAGCAGTAGCCGCGGTCCGGCGTGATGTTCAGCTCGATGACCGTATCGTCGAGTCCGAGCAGCTCATTGGCATCGGTACCGGGTTCGGCGGTACCCGGCTCGAGCACCAGAATGCCCGAATGATCCTTGCCGATACCGAGTTCGGCGACCGAGCAGATCATGCCGTTGGAGACATGCCCGTAGGTCTTGCGCGAGGAGATCTGGAAACCACCGGGCAGCACACCACCCGGCAGGACCACGACCACAAGATCGTCGACCGCGAAATTGGTTGCGCCGCAGACGATCTCCTGCAGGTCCGGGTTGCCGACATCCACCTTGCAGAACCGGATCGGCTTCTTGAACTCGGTCAGCTCGGTGATCTCGGCGACGCGGCCGACCACCAGCGGCTTATCGATATCACCGGTCACCCGCTGGAGCTTGTCGACCTCTTCGACCTCCAAACCGACACGGACGAACCCGGCGTCGAGCTCCTCCGGCGTCACCGACCACTCGGGGGTGGTCCGGCGGATGATGTCCGTCAGCCAGGACTGCGCTACTCGCACTTGACGTTTCGCTCTCTCGATGGATGGAAGGTCAGGACCGGATACCGAAGGGCAGCGTGAACCGCACGTCACCCTCGACGATGTCACGCATGTCCGGGATGCCATTGCGGAACTGCAGCGTCCGCTCCAGCCCCATGCCGAACGCGAACCCGCTGTACACCTCGGGATCGATCCCGCTGGCGATCAGCACCTTCGGGTTCACCATGCCGCAGCCGCCCCATTCGACCCAGCCGGCGCCGCCCTTCTTGTCCGGGAACCACACATCGACCTCGGCCGATGGCTCGGTGAACGGAAAGTAGTTGGGGCGCATACGAGTCCGCGTATCCGGCCCGAACAGGGCGCGGGCGAACGCGTCCAGGGTGCCGCGCAGATGCGCCATGGTCAGGCCCTTGTCCACCGCGAGCCCCTCCACCTGGGAGAAGACCGGGGTGTGGGTGGCGTCGAGCTCATCGGTGCGGAAGGTGCGGCCGGGGCACACCACATAGATGGGCAGTTCGCGCTCGAGCAGCGAACGCACCTGAACCGGGGAGGTGTGCGTGCGCAGCACCTGGCGCGACCCCTCCGGCGCGATGTGGAAGGTGTCCTGCATGGTGCGGGCCGGATGGTCGGGCAGGAAATTCAGCGCGTCGAAGTTGAAGTGCTCGGTCTCGACCTCGGGACCCTCGGCCACCTCCCAGCCCATCGCGACGAAGACATCGGCGATCTGCTCGGAGATAACGGTGATCGGATGTCTGGCGCCGACGGCGGCCCGGACCGCGGGCAGTGTCACATCGATCGCCTCGGCGACCAGGACGGCGGCGTCGCGCTCGGCGAGCAGCACCGTGCGGCGCGATTCGAAGGCCTCCGATACCCGGGCCCGCGCGACATTCACGCGCTTGCCCGCATCCGCCTTCTCCGACTTCGGCAGGCTGCCCAGCGCGCGTTGCGCCAAAGCCAGCGGCGCCTTACCGCCGAGATGCTCGGTCTTCGCGACCGCGAGCGCATCGAGATCGGCGGCCGCCGCAAACGCCTTCTCGGCCTCCGCCGCGGCAGCGGCCAGAGCCTCCTCGGTCAGCGCTGCGTTCTCGACTCCATCGTTGTCGTCGGCCACGATCGTTCGTCTCTCCCCTGGGGATCGGTTCGCGGGTCCGCGTGATTGCCTACCCACATTGCTGCTGGTCGAATCGTATTCGATGCGCCGGAGGCAATTCATCCGGATTACCGCCGCGTCGCCCGCCGAGCGTGTGCCACCACCAGCTCGCGCAGAGTTCACCCAGGCCAGCGCCCGTGCGGCGGCCCGAGCCACTGTCGCGCCGACGGGGCGTACAGCAAACCAACGATGAAACAGACAACCGCACCGATCACGATCCCGTAGATCCGACCGCCGCCCAGCAAGAGTCCGAGCGCCGCCAGCAGCAGCGGCAATTGAATCACGATCGCGATAACGCGCAGCAGCCCCCATTTCCGGCCGACGAACACCGCCACCCCCGCCAGAAAGACCACCATCCCGAGCGCCATCAGCCAGTAGATCTGAATGGCGATACCCGATTCGCGACCGATCGCCCCCGCAGCCATGGCCACCAACCCCGCCCCTTCCAGCGCGATCAGCCCACCCGCCACCCGCACAACAGCAGGAACGCGCCCCCGCAGCACTTCACCCTTTGGGCTCGCCACACCGCGAGTGTACCGATAGCACTTGAGCATTATCGCAGGTCGCGCGATATCCGCAGCTTCGACCTTGTACACACCACCCACGCTCGATGGCGCCCATCGTTCACGCTAGATGGACCACGACCAAGCCCTCGCGGCGCGTCCACCAAGACGACAGCCATATCGAAGTACGCGACGCGAAAACCAGGAAGGGATGCAGCGCCGATCGGGGCGCGGCGCCGATCGCGCACGCAGTGGCACACCCGCACCACGAGGTACGACCACATACAAATGCACCGGCCTCAGGCGATCAGCCCAGGACTTGGGCGCGGGGCTCGATCGGCAGTTGATCAACACGCGGCATCGAACAGCACTCGGCGGGTGAACCCGCTGCACGCACACCACGACCAACGTGCACCCGCCCGCCATCAGCAGCCCGAGGCGAGCCCGCGGCGACGATCAGCACGCCGCGACGATCAGCACGCGGCGACGATCAGCACGCGGCGACG
>NZ_JBSGEQ010000028.1:0-105775 GCF_053602975.1 Nocardia sp. NPDC004278 | reverse complement strand
GATCAGCACGCCGCGACGATCAGCACGCCGCGACGATCAGCACGCCGCGACGATCAGCACGCCGCGACGATCAGCACGCCGCGACGATCAGCACGCCGCGACGATCAGCACGCCGCGACGATCAGCACGCGGCGACGATCAGCACGCGGCGACGATCGCGCCGGCAGCGGTACGCCTGCACCGCGAGGGACGACCTCAGGCAAATGCGCCCGCCCCCCGGCGATCGGCCCGGGGCGGACGCACGGACTCGATCAGCGAATGATCAACTCGCGGCGTCAATCAGCGCGGGCGGCTGAACTACCCGCGCGCCGATATGGAAGTGCACCGCCGCCAGCGGCCTGAGGCGACCCGCAACACCGACCCGTGCGCGCGAATTGCCGCGCAGGGTCGCCGAGGTGCGGCCGTACCGCGATGACGGCCACACGCAAATGCGCCCGCCACAGGGGATCGGTCCACGCCGGGTCCAGAGGCTCGGTCAGCAGTTGATCAACACACGGCGTCGAACATCGCTTGGCGGGTCAACCTGCCACACACACCATCACCGATGTCCACCTGCCCGCCACCAGCAGCCCGAGGCGAGCCCGCGGCGCCGATGAGCACGCGGCGCCGATCACGCAAGCAGCGGCACACCCGCACCGCAATGAGGGCCACACGTAAATGCGCCCGCAGTCAGCCCGCGTCACCGATCAGCGCAAGGCAACGTCCACACCACGGGGGGTAACCACAGACACAAGTCCGCCCGCCCCAGGCGTTCAGCCCGGGGCGGGCGCACGGTCTCGATCAGCGGATCAGTGCGGGGATTCGATGCGGCTGGGCAGCAGACGGGAGAGCACTGCGCCTGCCGCGACGATTGCGGCGCCGACCCATACGGCCGGGATCAGGCCGTCGACGAAGCTCTGTGGGTTGGTGTAGGAGCCATGGGAGGCGAAGACCGATGCCAGTATCGCGACACCCATGGCGACTCCAACCTCGCGGATGGTGCTGTTGGTGCCCGAGGCCATGGCTCGATCCTCCGGACTCGCGCTGGCCATCACGACCGTGGAGCCGGGCGCGAATGTCAGGCCCATGCCGATGCCGCCGAGTAGGAACGGCCCGACGAAAGCGCCGTAGCTCGCATCGACCGAGGTGATGGCCGCCATCCAGCCCAGCGCCACCGCCAGCAGCGCCTGACCGGCCGTCAGCAGCGTCCGTGCGCCGACGCGGTCCACGACCAGACCGGCGAGCGGAGCGACCAGCATCGGCGCCATCGTCCACGGCATGGTGCGGATGCCGGACTGCAGTGGCCCATAGCCCTGGACGACCTGGAAGTACTGCGCCAGCAGGAAGATCGAGCCGAAGACACCGACCGAGAAGGTGAAGCCGGTCGTATTGCTCACCCGGAAGGCGCGGGAGCGGAACAGCCGCAGCGGCAGCATCGGATCGGTCGTACGCAGCTCCCACACGATCAGCAGGCCGAGCAACACCATTCCGCCGATCAGCGTGGACAGCACACCGGTCGAGGTCCAGCCGTCATCGGCACCGTGGATCACGCCCCACACCACCGCCAGCACTCCGCCCGCGGACAACACCAGCCCCAGCGGATCCAGCCGCTTGGCCCGGCCGTGCGATTCGGTGAGCACCCGCGCCGCGAACGGCAGCACCAGCAGGCCGATCGGCACATTGATCCAGAAGATCCACTGCCAGCTCAGCCCCTCGACCACCGCGCCGCCGATCAGCGGGCCGAGCGCGACGCCGAGTCCGGAGATACCGCCCCAGATGCCGATGGCGGCGCTGCGCATCCGCTCGGGCACCGCCGATGACAACAGCGTCAGCGATAGCGGCATCACCGCGGCGGCACCGAATCCCTGCACCGCCCTGGCGGCGATCAGCATCCACGGTTCGGTGGCCACCGCGCAGGCGGCCGAGGCCAGGGTGAACAGCGCGATACCGGACAGGAAGACCCGGCGGCGGCCGAGCCGGTCGCCGATGGAGGTGGCGGTGAGCAGCAGCGATGCGAACGAGAGCGTGTAGGCGTTGACGAACCACTGCAGGTCGGCCAGCGATGCGCCGAGTTCGCTGCGGATCACCGGTAGTGCATTGGTCACCACCAGGTTGTCCAGCGTGACCATGAACATCGGCAGGCCGACGGCGGCGAGTACGGCGGCGAATCGGCGTCCGCCCATGCGCTGTTCGACCAGGACCGGCGGGGCGGAGGTTTCGAGAGACATGTTCCAGCCTTTGTTGTAATCGACTGATAACTAACGAATTCGAAGAGTATGCATCGACTGATAACATGTCAAGGCAAGCGGCCGACCGACGAAGTGGAGCCCGATGGCGAGCGCAGCCCGAACCCGAATGACCGCCACCGAACGCAGCGAGGACGTACTGCGCGCGGCCATCGCTGCCTTTGCCGAATCCGGTTACGCCGCAACCAAAACCGATGAGATCGCGCGGCGCGCTGGCGTCTCGCAGCCGTATGTCATCCGCCTGTTCGGCACCAAACAGCAACTGTTCCTGGCCGCATCGAACCGAGTCTGCGACCACATCGAGGACGTCTTCCGCGCGGCCGCCGCCGAGGGCATCACACCCGACTCGACGGCGGAGGAGAAGATGCGCGCACTGGGCACCGGCTACAAAACGTTCCTCAACGAACGCGAACCACTCCTGGTGCTCCTGCAGTCCTTCGCCGCCTCCTGCGACCCCGCCATCGGCCCCGCCGTCCGCGAGCGCTTCGGCGGCATCTACCGCGTGATCCAAGAGCTCACCGACGCATCAGTCGAAGAGATACGCCACTTCCTCGGCACCGGCATGCTGCTGAGCGTTATGACCGCCATGGGCGTCACCGGCCCCGACTGCGTCCAAGTCCAATGGGCCGAAGACCTCCTCGAAGACCTCCGCGTCAACGGCGACTAACACTGCCGCGCAACCCATTCCGCACTTCGGGACGCTCCGCCGCGAGGACCTCCTGCTGCACCCGCCACGCCCACGGTTCGGTGTCGAGTACCCGCTCATAAGTTGCGCACACGGTCTCGAGCCGTCGCTGCGAGAACCGCATCGCGTTCTCGTTTCCGGTTCCCTTGCCGCAGCGCTTACCAATTGCGCATATTGCCGCAGATCGGCCCGGGCCGATGGGTGAGTCGCCGAGCAGCCTGCTCCCAAGCCCGAGCGGTGGCGAGTGTTGTTGCATTCCAGCGCAATTCACTCCCGACCGCATCGAGACCGTGGCACTTCTCTGCGGAGATCAACGCCGGGCGTTTCGATCAGTCTGCTTATACAGTTGTCCGTGCAGTCATGATCGGGCCAATGGCTCGACTCGTTCGAGAGCCACCGTCGCGTTCTCGGTGAGGCGGGTCTGGCCGAATGCGTTGAGCACCACCCGGAACAGGTCGGCGCGATTGTCCCAGCCGACGGTCTGCGCTCGGTTGACCATCACCTCAGCGTGTCCACAGTCGGCTCGGGCAAGTTGGTTGGTCGGCTCCGTCGAGCAGGTCGAAAGGCGCGACTGCGATTTCGATCTGCACAGCCGGACCGTTACCGGCAAGGAACTCCGCGCCGAGCTGTACAGGCCACCTACGCAAGATCGCATTTCGTCTGTTCGCTACCAAATCGCGGCAGATGATCGCTGTGGGGAACCCGCGGTGGCCGCGAAGGTACCGTTCGCAAGGGCCACGATGCCGGGCACCCGGATGCGCAAATTCGCCGCCGCGCGCTGCGCGCAGGACCGGCTTCAGCAATGGCGGAAAACGTTCACGACTTCAGTCCCCACTGAACCAAAGATACCCATTCCTACGGATAGCGGTTTCGGCGGCATCGCGCAATACGACGAGCATCTCTGCTTCTTTGTCATTGCTCGGCGACAGATTTGCTAATTCGTCCAAGAGGATAGCCAGCTGCGTTGTGTTGAACATTGTGTCCGCGTGCGCGTGAAGACCCCGAAGTATTGAGCCTGCCGGAGCATTCCCGCGATACTTGACAAGCGTATCTTCCGCGTCCCCATATACCAAGCCAATCCGTTCGTGGACTTGATTTTGAATAATTATGTCGATTCCCAATTCAACTCCTAGTATCTACGGGATCGGATACATGGTAATAATTCCGCCGAATCGGTCGGTAATGATCTTGTATCGACTGGTGGCGTGACCACCCAACTGCTCTGACACGCTGCCGATGACTTTACCGGCGTCAACCTCGCGTTCAAAATTGCCGTCGTGGTTCGGTCCCCGTGCCGGTGAGTTTTCGGCTGCCTCGGCCAGCTCGTCGAGCGCCTCGCCGGTAATCGTGTCAGGCCAGGTGCCCTTTGTAGGATTATAGTTGGGCGCGCCTTTGACATGTTTCCCAAGGATGTACTTTTCAACTTCATCAGTCATACCCGGAGCCGGGTTGCCCGGAGCCGGCGGCAAGTTCTCGAATTTGTCTTCATCATCGATATAAACCTTCATGGCGATGATGGCGCCGAGTTTGATGGCGATATCGGTGAGGCTGGGGACCTTGTCGAACGCGGTGACCGTGAACGCCGCGGTTCCGGCGACTGCCGCCGCAGTGCCGATTATTTTGATGAGTTTGCTGGTGTCGTAGGTGCTTTTGAGCACTCTGGCGGTGTTGCCGGCGATCGCTACGACGCCGACGCCGGCGGCGACGTCGCTGAGGGCGGCGGTGATCCAGGAGGCGGCGACGCCGATGAAGACGGTGGTTCCGGCTGCTATCAGGGCGTTGGTGACCGCGTCCCGGAATTTGTCGCGGGTTTCGGAGGTGGCGGTGCTGTATTCCGCGACGGGTGTGGCGAGGTTGAGGGAGGCGGCGGCGAGTTGGGTGGCGCCGCTATTGAGGGTGGTGAGGTGGCCGAGGAGGGGTTCGAGGCCCTTCTTGTCCTGGATGTCGCTGAATAGGTTGGTGATCTCGGTGATCCTGGACGCGGCATCGGTGATGGTTTTGTGTTCGGCGAACGTTTTCCATGTCGATGCGGCCTTGGCGAGCTTGTCTTTGTTGCCGTTGGGCAGCTTGCTTCCGAATTCGTCCTGGATCTTTCCGACCAGGGCGTCGTAGAAGCCGGGGATGCTGCCCTTTCCCTCGGTGACACCGTCGCCGTTGTCGCCGGCCGAAGTCGGGATGGTCACCTTGTACTCCGACATCGCCGTCACGGTGGGCCGGTCGGGCATCGGGTTGGAGTTATTGGACAGTGCCCAGTTGTGCCCGGCGGCGTAGAGCATGTTGCCGAAGTTGGTGAGGGCGTCGGCCAGGTTCGTGCAGGTCTGCATCGTTTCCTGGGCGACGCGGTCGTAGGTCTTGCCCCATTGTTCGCAGCCCGCGGTGTTACCGGCCATGCCCGCGCATTCACCTTTGACCGCATCGTGGACCGGCTTGTCGGCGGCACGCAGGTCGGTGGCCAGGGCGTGGCATTTCTTGCCGGCGTCGTAGTAGGTCTGCCAGTCGATAACCAGTACACCCATGCGTCGTTATCCCTGGGAGAACATTGTGTAATTCGTGTCGTGGGCGGTGCTGTAGCGCGCGTGGGCCGCCTTGGCCGCGTCGCTGACATCCTTCACACCCTCGACGAATTCCCTTGCCCCAGTAACCCATTGAGCGTGGGCATCGGCATACGCCTGGGCGGCAACGCCTTCCCACCCACTGCCGGTCAAGGCGGCGACCCGGTCGTCGATCCCATCGAGATGCTCTCCGATGAACCCGGCGAGTCCTGACAGACGGACCACGATCTCATCGAGATGGTCCAGATCGACCGAAAACCGAGAGCTCACGGCAGATCCAAACTCGAAGTGTTCAATACCGAGGCGTTGCTTCCATCTTGGGCCTGGTATGTGTCGGCGGTGACACCCAGCTTCTCCGCCATGCCGGTCAGAGCGGTCATGATCGTGGCGCCGCCATCGCGGACCTCGGTCCAACCCTCGGAGAATTCGTTGGCCGCGTCGCCGGTCCAGCTGCCATCGGTCAGCGAAGCGACGTCCTTGGCCGCAGAGTCCAGTGCCGATCGCAGTGCCTCGGCCACCTCGTAGACGTACTTGCCCACCTCGCGCACCTTCTCGGGCACCACCGCGAGGTTCTGGCCAGAGGCTGGTGTCCCCCCATCACTCATGACGCGAATCCTATCCGATACGCCTTGGGCGCAGCGCATAGAGCGAGGTAGGAGAGCGAGGTAGGAGAGCTTGGGGCGCAGAGTGCGACGCCGAGGTTGTTGCGAATGGCGCCAGCGGCAGCCGAACCGATGCACGTCCACCTACCGTCGTCGACGTGCGGGCGTGGAGCTCTGGGAACGGGAGAACCCCAGCACACCTGGGGTTCCTATGATTTCACATGCACGCCACTCAGGACAGCTCGAGCCTCCTGCTCTGCAAACCCGCCGTGAATACATCCCACTCAGCGGGACTGAATACAAGAGCTGGGCCCGTGGGGTTCTTCGAGTCCCGCACCCCGACCATGCCACCGTTGAGGTGTGCGATTTCCACGCATGTGTCCTGGCTGGCTGACCTGCTGCTCTTGAACCATGCTGCGCCGGACAGGTCGATGCTCACGCTTGGTTCTCCCTTGCAACTTTCAGTAGCAGTTCCCTGCTCATGTCTTCATCCAACGCTACCTGCCGGATCTGCGCGACTGCAGTTCGGTACTGCGCGATTTCCGCTTCTTGGTCCAAGTAAAGAGCCCCTGTGTAGCCCTGCACATACACCACGGGAGGCTCGGTCAGCCGAGATGTGGGATGCACGGGAAATTCCATGAACACAAATGATCCCGTGATCAGCCCCCGGTGGCTTCCGACCTGCTGAGGGAGCACTCGGATCGACACGTTCGGCCGCCGGCCGGCGTCGGCAAGATGCCGGAGTTGTTCCGCCATCACGGCTGGACCGCCCACCTGATGGTGTAGCACCGATTCACTGAGGAGCACCCGGAACTCGAAGTCTCGCGCACTGTTCCGCAACCTCGACTGCCGTCGACTGTGCACTTCGATTAGTGTCTCCAGGGCCGCCGCAGCCTGGCCAGGGAACTCGATCCAGGCGAGCGCCCGCCGATAGTCCGGTGTCTGCAGCAGACCGGGGACAAGGGTCAGTTGGAACGTCGTCAACCGCTTCGCAGCCTCCTCCAACCCGATGAACAGGTCGAAGTGAGCCGGAACCGCATCGCCGTAGCTGTGCCACCAGCCCGGCTTCTTCGTCTCCGCGACGAGACCGGCCAGCGCCGTACTCTCTTCTTCAGTGGCGCCGTACATCTTGCACAAGACACCGATGTACAGCTCCTTTAGTTTCGGCCCGCGCTGGCCCGACTCCATCCGCCACAGCGTCTGGGGCGACACCTCGATGGCCCTGGCCGCTGCTGTAGGCGAGACACCAGACTCCTCTCGGAGCCTCTTCAACTGACGGCCCAACATTCGACGCGGTACAGCCGAACCGGTCATTACGTAGCCTCACTAGTCGTTGGCGTGCATTTTGGAATGGTCATGAAAGGCATTCTGGAAGTGCGGGAATAAGTTCCGTGAATCGCAGATAGACATCCCATCGAGCACCGGTATCCGAGTCAGGCGATGACACCGGCGCAGATACATCGGGAGATCTCCCGCGAGCTACACGCCGACTGCACGGTAGCGACGTGTGAGATGTTGCGCGGCTGTTGGACACGCCTGATCGAGACGGGACATCCGCACCCCACCGATTCGCCCGCCGACTGCCCGACCTGCACCAGACCCTCTGCCTGACAACAGATCTTCGAAACCGGACAACCAAAGCCAAACCGCCCTGTCGGTGGCGACAGCTCCTCGGCGGCGGGTGCTTACCAATACGCGATCAGGAGGAACAACACGGAATGAGCCCGGACATGGACATCTGCCAGCAGCACACGCCGTGGCGACCCACATCCGCCGATGCTGACGAGAGAAGGCCGAAAGCCGTCCGCCTCGAACGGACCAATGTGCCGGAGCACGTGTCCGAGACTCGTTGTCACGCCGAGCGACTGGGCTGTCGCTATTTCGTTGATCCCAACCCACCGGCAGCGCCCGGCCCCGACATGCAAACCTTGCTGGATGTCCTGGATGGACTGACCGACCCCGGTGCGGATGCCGCGGCACTCGCCGCGCGGCTCACATCGACAGCCGCATTCCGCGATGCAAGGCAGCGATGAGGCCGCGTCCGACCGCGCTGGGTTGGATAGACCTGGTGGTCACCGGAAATCCGGAATGGGATGCGGCGCAGGTGCGGCGGCTGGCGCACCGGCTCGGCTACGCGCTCGTATGGCCGCCGGACATCACACTGGTGCCGCTGGTCGACCAGGTTCGGGGTGCGGATGTGGATGCGGTGATCATGCCGTCGCCGCTGCATTTGGATGTGCTGATGTTGCATGCGGTGACGTGTGTCGCGGACGTCGAAACTGTTTCTCCGCGAATGTCTTTCGCTCGGTGGACCGCGTTCCCGTGTGGGAGGCAGGGTGGAGCACGGCCGGGCTGGTGCTGGCGGCTGGTGTGCCGTTGGCGGTGTTGGTGTGGGCGGCGTGCTGGCCGGTGCGGGAGCCGCGGCGTAAGCCCAAGCGCAAGCGGCATGCAATTGAATAGCAAAGGCGAGGTCTGGGAACAGTCGACCTGTGGCCACGCCTACACGACGACACCGACCAGCCAGGCCATGCTCGACGTCCCCCGATCGGCACTCACCCGATGAAACCCACCGCCATCGGATACCTCCGCTCCGACATCTCCGGCACCGCACAGAACTTGCCAGATTATCGATCCAACACTGCGATTATTCTCTCGAGATCGCGTACCGAACGCTAGCAGAATTCTCGATCCGTCCTCACTAAGTGCTGTGAACAAACTGATCGTTAGTGGCTCCGGTGGGCGGAGCTACGAAAAGGCTTGGGCCCTATTGTGGTGGGCTCCAGTGGGGGGGTTCAGCGATTCCCCGCCCGATCGTGCTCGACCGCGGCCACGAAATCCGGGTGCGCGGAAACGATCAGCTGGTCGGCTGTTTCGTTCATCCAAACATCGGCGAAATAGCGGGAACGACTCCAGGACAGCATCGCCACCAGCAACGCGATCGGCATGCATCCGGGCACGCTCACGAAAGCCAACGGCAAATAGAGCGGTTCGAGTTCGAGCGCCCGTGCGATGAGGACAGCCGCGATTGTCAGCGGTATCGCCAGCAGTGCCACCAGCGCGATTCGACGAAAGCGCCGGACCTCGAGGAGACAGAACTCGCAGGCCGGGCAGTCGAAGCGGACGCGCGCTAGGACGGGGTCCCGCCGCCCGGGTTTCATGGAGCGCAACATGGCTCGCAGTGTCGGCAACTCCGATAGTGGGCCACTGGAATTGACTGCGAAGGAACGGATCTCACTGGCGGTGCAACCGTGCTCGCTGCACAACCCCGGCATCGGCTCGGTGAGAACGAGTTCCGTCGGTGCCGTCGCGAGAGTCGGCGTCCACTCCGGGTTGATCTCAGTGTCGAAGACCACCCGCGCCCTGGTCACTGCAGCCATCCGCGCTGCTGGCGGTCCCGGAAGTATTCGTCGTCCTCGTCGTCGTCATCAGTCGGGGTTACGATGCGATCGCGGTTGGGCTTGCGGGTGCCCGGGATGACGGCGTTCCCGGCGGGCGCCGGCCGATCCGCGGGAGGGGGCATCGGCCGGTCCGGCGGCCGCTGGTCCTCCGATGGTTCAGACCGGAGTCGCACCAACTCGGCTTCGCCCTGGGCGGCCAGCCGCTGCCGTTCCTCCTCCGGCATGTCCGCGAACTGCTGCATGGCGGCGGGCAACGTGCGATCGAGCACCCGATTGAATGCCTCGCTGTGCATCAATTCGCGTGCGCTGCCCTTGCCTTCGAGGACACCGCGCAGCTGCTCCTTCAATTGCGGATCGGTGGCGGTATCCATCAGCACCCGAATCGCCCGGGACAGTTGGCGCGATGCCCCGAGATCGCCGTGGGCCAGATCATGAATCGGCTCGGGCGCGTTCATTCAGGCTCCAGGGTGGTCGTAGGTGGCTGTGGGCAGGCTCGGCATATCGGCGGACTCGACCACCGCGACCACGCCGAAACCGACCCCGGCGATAGCCTCGAGTGCGACATACGCGGCGTTGAACTTCTCGACCAGCAGGCCCCATTCCGCAATCACTTTCGCCGTGGTCGCAGTGGCGGCGGCGACCAGGGCCGCCGTTGCGAAAATTCCGACGCCGGTAAGCGCGGAGGCCTCGGCCGCGGCCCACTCGATCACCGCCATGGCGCCCCAGTCCAGCAAGGTCTGCAAGGCATTACTCATGGCGGTGGAGAGGTGGTACGCCGTCGACGCGAAGCGGTTGATCTCGGTCGCCATCTCCTTCAATGGCTCGACCTGAGCGGAAATGGCTGTCGAGAGCTCCGTGAAATACGCTTGGGCGCTGGTCGCAGCGTTACCGTCCCACGTCGCGTCGACAGTCGTCGCGGCGGACTTGACCGATTCGGAGAAGCTCGCGCTGTAGGAAGCCAGGTTTTCCACCGCCTTGCCCGCCCTCTGCAGGGCCTCCCAATCACCGGAGATCTTGGTGGTGAGCCACTTCAGCGGGTCTGTCCCGAGGACGTTTTCGCACCACTTACAAGCCCAGTACGTTGGCGAAATGGCGTTCGAGGTGATGAGGAACTCGAAACTGTCGTTGAGCGGGTCCTCGAGCGAAGGTTCCGCCAAGTGCTCTGACGGCGTCTTGGTCATCAATTGCTGCCTGTGGGGTACGTGCGGTCCAACTCGTCGGCGCGCGCGTGGTCGGTGGTCCGGTAAACCTGTGCGACTTTGGTCAATTCGGTCGCCGCAGCCTCGGAGAGGGTGCCGAGGGTGGCGTAATTGGGCTTCAGCTTGTTGTGCGCCTCGGCAACGGCGCTCAGCCCGATCCGGATGAGCCCGCCGTCGCCCCACACGGTGTCGTCCAAGACGAGCCACTTGTCCAGATAGGTCGCGACATTCGCATTGGCCTCGGCCAGCGTCTTCAAAGCCGCGGCGAACGCGTCCACTGCGGCTGGGTCGACTTTGAAAGTCTCCGACATCGGACCTCCCCTCTCGGCCGTGCGCCGGCCGCTCTACACCGAAGCACCTTCACACAAAATGCCTGCTCAGCGCAACTTCGCCGATATCTCGTGCGACAGCGCGTGGCAACCGTCCCGACTGCGAACGATCTGCGGCACCCCCTGTGCGTGTCTTGGTGCCTGTGAGCCAAACTGATCGTTTAGCGACCTAGGTCGGCTGACCTGCGAAAACGCTTGGGCCACTGTTGTGGTGGTTGCCAAGAGTTTATCGTCAATGCGAGGTGGGCGATGATGTCGTGGCGTGAGGAGCTGGACCGGCGTGAGGCGGCCGCTGCTGAACAGGTCGAGCAGCTGCGTCGCCAGATCGCGGAGCTGACCGAACAGCTGAATAGCACCGCTTGTCGCGACTGGCGATCACGCAGGAAACGATGAGCGCGATCCGCGCCGGAACCGCCGAACCGACACCGCCTGCGGTGGGCGAAGTTTCGGCCGGTAGAATGGGAATGATTGCGTCGCAGCCGATTCCGGATGGATCGCCGATCGGATTGGTGCTGGTGCCGCAGTAGGCAGCGGGGATGAAAGCGTCGACGCTGCATGAGGATTACGCCGAGATCCTGGCGGTGCTCGCCGAGTCCGGTGGCGGGTTGCGGGCAGGTCGCCGCCGAGCCGGGTATCGATCGGTCGAAGGTCGAGTCGTTGCAGGGAAGGTGAAACGCCTGGTGGCGCGTGGCCGGCTGGAACAGGAGCCTTCTGGGGTGTTCACGATCGTCGAATAATGCTGGTGTGGTGGGTGATTCATTGTGTCGCGGAACTCACGAGGGTACGGCTTGGGCACAGCGACAGCCTCCAGCTCACCCGAAGGGCAAGCCAACTCGGTTGTCACCTATCCGCGCAGCAGTCCCGCCCCGTGCGACATCGAGGACCAGACCAACATCCTCGGCCGCCGTACAACCGCCGAGGACGGGTTCGAGGCCCTTCTTGTCGCATGGCTGGTGCACCGCTGTAGACGGTCTTTCGGTTTGGGGATCTGTTGTCAGACTGAGGGTCTGATACAGGTGGCCGAACGGTTCGCGGACACGGTCCGCGAATGGGCAAATCAGCCCGCGCCTACTCCTGGCGGGATGCAGTGGGGCATCGACTGCTCCCGCCTTAATGGTTCATGACCGCGCTCGCCGTACGCCCGAGGTGAACGCGCCGTACGTCCAACCGACCCGCTCCGCCCGGGGGCGCCGACCGACCCGGTGGGTCGGACTCGGACGGTTCGACAATGCAAGCGCAGGCTAGGTAGCATTCGTCGGCATGAGCGATGGGGGGACGCCAACCGCAAACCAGAGCCTGTCGGTCGTACCTGAGAAGGTTCGCGAGGTCGGCAAGTACGTCTACGAGCTGGCTGAGACTCTGCGCACCGCATTGGATTCCGCAGCCAAGGACGTCGATGCTGTTGCCAACGGCTCCTGGACGGGCAACCTGGCGTCGAAATTCGCCGAGGGCTGGACCGAGGTCCACGACGGCGGCGGTCAGATAATCTCCGCGTTGTCGGAGTTGGCGGAGAAACTTGGCGTCACCGCCGAGACATATGAAGCCCAAGACGCGAGCAACGCATCCGCTTTGACCAACACCTCCAGCTTGGATCTACCATGAGCACAGAATTCACGGTCGATCTCGACCACCTCGACGAAATCGTGGCCCGACTGTCTGGGTTGGCCGGATTCATCTCCGACAATCTCGACGAGATCGATGAAAAGGTCGCCGGTCTCGCCGGAACTGGC
This sequence comes from Nocardia sp. NPDC004278, assembly GCF_053602975.1. Taxonomy (NCBI): domain Bacteria; kingdom Bacillati; phylum Actinomycetota; class Actinomycetes; order Mycobacteriales; family Nocardiaceae; genus Nocardia; species Nocardia sp. NPDC004278. The sequence goes on along the minus strand of NZ_JBSGEQ010000028.1, from coordinate 93,055 downwards.
TGGGAAAGCGTGGCCGCAGCGGCCTACAACGATGCCCACCGTGAATGGGTCACCGGCGCACGTGAATTCGCCGAAGGTGTTCGTGACATGAGCGACGCGGCGCGCAAGGCGCACACGGGCTACACCACCGCGGTCCAAGACAACCTGAAGATGCTCCGAGGGGCATGAGCAGTGCACATCAATTGGCAGACCTACTACGACGCCGCCAAGCAGTGCCACGACCTCGCCTCCGAGCTACGCCGAGCGGACAAGCCGGTACACGACGCAGTCAAAGGTGAATGCGCTGGCATGGCCGGCGACGCCCCGGGCTGCAAACAATGGGGTGAAGCGTACGACCGCTACGCACGTGACACGATGCAGACGTGTACGCACGTGGCCGACGCACTCACCAACTTCGGCAACGTGCTCTACGCCAATGGATACAAATATGGGAAGGCTGACAACGCCAGCCCTCAGCGCCCGACCATCCAACAGGTCTCCGAATACAAAGTCACCATTCCGACTTCCGTCCACGACAATGGTGACGGGGTAAAGCACAACGGTGGCGTCGAGGAGTTCTTCAACGAGCTCACCTCGAAGATTGTGGGCACCTTCGAAAAACTTCCCAACGGTGACGTAGACAAGCTCTCCAAAGCAGCCGACACCTGGAAAACCTTCGCCAACCACGCCACTATTACCGGTGCACCGGCCAAGATCACCGCGATCTCAGCCTTGTTCGAGAACATGGACGCCGCCGAGAACCGCGCGATGATCCAGGAACACTTCGGCACACTCAAGTCCAGCGCCGATCTGCTTGCCTCTGCGTCACTCAACGTCGCCACCCCTGTCGCGGACTACCACAGCTCGACGGTCGAGGTAGGCGAAGGCATCAAGTCGGCGATGAGCACCTTCGCATGGGCTGTTGGGCTGCTGGTCACCGGTGCGATTGTGGGGGCCATATTCAGCTTCGGCGGCAGTCTCGTTGTCGCTGGCGGCGGCGTCGGTGTTGCGGTCAGTGACACCATCGCCACTATCCGCGGCCTCTATACAAGCAAACGGCTGTTCCAGATCCTTAAGGTCACCCTGGCCGTCAGTGTCACCGTCGGCGTCATCGATGCCTTCGGCAAAGTCCCCGACCTCACTTCCACCATCACCAAGCTTGCCGCCATCATCGCCATGAAGGCCCTTATCGACGATGATGTGCCGGATGCCCCAGGGAATGATGGTGGCGCAACCAGTGCGGCTGGGCCGAAAAGCGCCTCCGACGTCGAGTCCCTCGTCAACTCGCGTACACAACCCGGGAAAACTGAGCCACATCGGCAAATGGCAACAGACGACGAAATCCGTCAGCTCTACAATGACCTGACGAAAAATGGGGAGTCAATGGATGTCGGTACGTACCCGGGTAAAGGCAGTCGACTCCCCGACGGGACCGAGATCAGGATGAGGGATGGTAGCAAGTCAGGTGGAGTTACGCTCGACATCAAGTATCCTGGGAACCCCACGCCAGTAAAGGTGCACCTTCCGAAATGACGAACGAGAAACTCGAACATTTCCTCCTTTATGAGCTGACCGACGATTGGGCACCAATCGGCACCTTCGACGGAATGGTGGCGGCCATAACCCCCGAAAACTATTCGCGGGAAACGGTCTTGGAGACGATTCGGGAACTTGCATCCAAGGGGTACATACGATTCGGAGCCTTCCCGGGCGGGGGCCGGTCGTGGGAGCCATGGGATGCCTCTATCAACGAGTCGATTGGGCGAATTGCTCACGGCTACAATGGCGTCCGCGGATATTTGGACATCTCTGATGACGAAATCGGCTCCAATGAGGTGTTCCGAGCCGATCTCATTGAACAGGGCGAACGAAGGGCCTCCGAACTCGGGAACCCTTACGAGAGGTATGGCGATCCCTGGACAGGTAAGCCTCGCCAGGTCCGCGACTGACCCTTTTGCCTCAATCCCACGTAGCGTATTCATGCCGCGCTGTCGGGTATGAGTAGGCAGTAGTGGTTGGTGGGTAGTCCGTTGTGGTGGGTCCTGACGGGTTCGTCGGGTATCTTGGTGTGGACCGCTAGTCGAACCGGCGAGAATCAGGGGAGTTCGCGCCCCGCCTATTTCGTATGCTGAACCCGCGCACTCGCGTACAGGCAGATAGCGGCTGCGGCGGCGAGGTTGAGACTCTCGGCGCGGCCGTGGATCGGGATACGTACCCGATGGTCGGCCCGGGTGGCGACCGACGGATCCAAGCCGTGCGCCTCATTGCCGAACAGCCAGGCCACCGGACCGGCCAGCAATTCATCGGCCTCGTCCAGACCGACCTCACCATTGGCGGCCGTGGCGAGCACCGTAATGCCCACTGCCGCAACGGCATCGAGCACTTCGCCGATATCGCGGTGCCGCGCGATCGGTACATGGAACAGGCTGCCCGCACTGGCACGCACGCATTTGCCATTGTGCGGATCGACCGTATCTCCCGCCAGCACAACGCCATTCGCGCCCACCGCGTCGGCGACTCGAATAAGGGTGCCCGCATTGCCGGGTTCGGCGATCTCCACCGGGATGGCGAGTAGCGTCGGCCGCTCGGCCAGTACGTCCGTCAGCGGAACGTCGACCTGGTCGCACACCGCGACAAGCCCCGGCGCAGTGACGGTTTCACCGAGATGCTGCGCCGCCCGGTCGCTCACCAGTGTGGTCCGCACCCCCATACCGACGGCCGAGGCAACCAGTTCGTGCTCGCGCACCGCGGCACCGGCCGAATAGAACAGCTCCCGCACCCGCCCCGTATCCAACGCCGCCGCAACCGAATTCGCGCCCTCGGCGAGGAACAGCCCGGTCTTGCGGCGGGCAACGGAACGATGGAGCTTGACAGCGGAAACGACCCGCGGATTGCGCTCCGAGAGCGCGTCCACGGGTCGTTCCGAATGCTGTGTCGTCACGCAGCGGCGAATCAGGCAGCCGGGGCGTTGACGTCCTGCGGGAGCGCGGCCTTGGCGACGGCGACCAGACCGGCGAACGCCTCGGCGTCGGAAACGGCAAGCTCGGCGAGGATCTTGCGGTCCACCTCGACACCGGCGGCCTTCAGGCCCTGGATGAAGCGGTTGTAGGTGATGTCGTTGATGCGCGCCGCAGCGTTGATACGGGCAATCCACAGCTTGCGGAAGTCACCCTTGCGCGCCCGGCGGTCCCGGTAGGCGTAGGTGAGCGAGTGCAGCTGCTGTTCCTTGGCCTTGCGGTACAGCCGCGAGCGCTGGCCACGGTAGCCCTTGGAGGCCTCGAGAACGGAACGACGCTTCTTCTGAGCGTTGACGGCCCTTTTGACGCGTGCCATGGGTCAGTCCTTTTTAGATCTAGGGGGCGCGTGCGTAGCGCCCCGAAAATTGGTCGGTGGTCGGCGTCCGGAGTCCCGGTCGCGCGGGTGCTTGCCTTCGAGCGACCTATCGACGGTCGCTTGCGATCTCAGAGACCGAGCAGGCGCTTGACGCGAGGGACGTCAACAGACGCGACGGACTCCGTGCCGTCCAGACGACGAGTCCGGCGGGTGGACTTGTGCTCGAGCAGGTGGCGACGGTTCGCCTGCTGACGCAGCAGCTTGCCACGGCCCGAAACCTTGAATCGCTTCGAGGCGCCGCTGTGGCTCTTCATCTTCGGCATGGATTCCTCTATCTGTCTCGTACCGGTGGTCCTCGCGGACCACCGGTTTCTGATCGGTATTACTGCGGGTCGGCCGAGGCGGCCTGCTCGGCTGCCGGCGCGTCCGCAGCCGGTGCGGGAGCGGCCGGAGCCTCGGTGGCGGCAGGACGCGGTGCCCGCGAATCCTCCTGCGCCTTCACCCGCGTCTTCGCACCCTTGTGGGGCGCGAGGACCATGGTCATATTGCGACCGTCCTGCTTGGCGGAGGTCTCGACGAAACCCAACTCGGCGACGTCGGAGGCCAGACGCTGCAGCAGCCGGAAGCCCAGCTCGGGGCGCGACTGCTCACGACCGCGGAACATGATCGTCACCTTGACCTTGGAACCCGCCTCGAGGAAGCGAACAACGTTGCGCTTCTTGGTCTCGTAGTCGTGGTCGTCGATCTTGGGACGGAGCTTCTGCTCCTTGATCACGGTCTGCACCTGGTTCTTGCGAGACTCGCGCGCCTTCTGCGCCGTCTCGTACTTGAACTTGCCGTAGTCCATGATCTTGCAGACCGGTGGACGGGCATCCGGCGCAACCTCGACCAGGTCGAGGTCCGCCTCGAGGGCGACGCGTAGTGCATCTTCAACACGCACGATCCCAACCTGTTCACCACCCGGTCCGATGAGTCGGACCTCGGGAACGCGGATGCGATCGTTGATGCGGGTCTCAGTGCTGATGGGGCCTCCTAGGTCAAGCGGTGTCGTCCGACGACCGCACGCAATAACTGCAACCCCTTTTCAACACAAAAGCCCCGGTGCGGTATTCCGCCTCGGGGCCCGAGTCGACCGGCCTTCGACCACGAGCATGCTCGCGTCAACCTTGTCCGTGACGATCCCAACGAGGATCCTCCGCACAAGAAAACCGCCCCCGGAAGGGCGGAGACCGGACCGTTTAACCAGTACGATTGCTCGTCGGCAACGGTGGGAGTCGGGCTCCACTTATCAGCCCCGAGCAAGCCCGGGGCGGTCGTCAGCGGAAAGTCTAACATTCCCGCTCGCTATCGCCGAATCGCCCCGCCCCGCCGAGCGCGCCCGCTCACCACGATGCCATCCTCGTGCACATGAGTGACGAGGCAGTATCCGACGCGACCGAGGTCCGCGAGCTGGCCGATATCCCGGCGGTCGAGATCATCAGCCGCGCCGCGATGATGTTGATGAGCGCGGCAGCGGAGAAGCTCGGACTCGCCGACGAGGATCCGGACAACAGCCCGCGCCGCGATCTGGACGAGGCGCGTCGCCTGATCACCGCACTCGCCGGACTGATCACCTCGTCGATCGAATACTTCGGGCCGCACGCCGGTCCATACCGTGACGGTCTGAAGTCGCTGCAACTCGCCTTCCGCGAGGCCTCGGCGCATCCCGACGAGCCCGGCAAGGGGCCGGGCGAGAAGTACACCGGTCCGGTCTACTGATCCCGAAAAAATTGCCCGCCGGGAAATCTTGCCCGGCGGGCAAGATTCTGGCTAAGCTTGTGTCATGTCGGACGAACAGCTCGGTCTTCGTGAACGCAAGAAACGCGATACGCGCCTGGCGCTGAGCGATGCCGCGCTGGAGCTGGCGTTCGCCCGCGGCCTCGGGAATATCACCAGGGACGACATCGCCGCCCGCGCGGGCGTATCCGTGCGGACCTTCAACAACTACTTCACCGGCAAGCATGAGGCGCTGGTCTACCGGCAGGTCGAGCGGGTCAGGCGCAGCCTCGCCATACTCCGCGGGCGGCCGGCCGATGAACCGCTGTGGATCTCGATCCGCACGGCCATCGTCGAACCGCTGGAGGCCGATGGCGCCGAACTCGCACCGCCGCGGCCGGAACAACTCGCGGTGATCCGCGAACTGCTGGACGCTCCGGAGACGCGAGTCGCGTTGTCCAAGGGCGTATTCGACGACTGGGTCGAGGCGATCGCCGAACGCACCGGCACCGATCCGGTGCGCGACCTGTACCCACGCCTGGTCGCCGGGGCGCTCGGCGCCGTCCATCAGGCCGCGACCGAAACCTATGTCCACGCGGATCCGCCGGTGCTGATCACCGCACTCCTGCGGCAGGCCATCGATGATGTGGCCGCCGGACTTCCGGCGCCCACGACCGACTGAATCTCCACAAATCACACAATGAAATAAAGGGGTCGATTCGCCATGCCCGAAAACTCTGTCAACGTCATCATTTCCGGCGCCGGACCGAACGGTCTCATGCTCGCATGCGAACTCGCACTTGCCGGAGTTCATCCGATCGTACTGGAAAAACTCGACGAACCGAGCGCCGAGCCGAAAGCGAACGGCCTTGTCGGCCAGGTGATTCGGCTGCTCGATATGCGCGGTCTCTATCACGAATTCGGCGGCGCGCCCGGCATGCCTCGTGCGCTGCCGGGCTATGGGTTCAGCGGCATTCCGATGTCGTTCGCGCAACTGCGCGAAAATCCGATGTATATGCTGATGCTCCCGCAGCCGAAGTTGGTGCGCCTGTTGGAAAAACGGGCACTGGAACTGGGCGTGGAGATCCGGTGGGGGCATGAGCTGACCGAGCTGGTACGGCACGATGATCGCGTGACGGTGTCGGTGACCGGTCCCGACGGCGACTACGAGATCGACACCACCTTCTTGATCGGGGCGGACGGCGGCAAGAGCGTGGTCCGCAAGCGCGCTGGAATCGATTTTCCCGGAAGCACATTCGAGGGCTCGACCACTCGGATGGCGCATGTCAGCCTGCCCGAAGAGCTGCGCACCGCCGACCGCGGCGTCGAGATTCCCGGCTTCGGGCGGCTTCCGTTCGGACACAATCGCTTCGAGCACGGCGGCTTCGTCTTCGCCGAGCTCGAACCCGGCCGACCGATCGTGGCCACCATCGAATTCGATACCGAACCCGTACCGGAGGAGGTGCCGATGACGGTGGCTGAGCTGCGCGAGAGCGTGCGGCGGGTACTCGGTGTCGACGTGCCGATCCGACCGCCGCACGGTCCGGGCCCGCATGCGCTGCGCCGGATCACCGGCCAGAACACCCGCCAGGCCGAACGCTATCGCGACGGCTCCGTTTTCCTCGTCGGCGATGCCGCGCATGTGCACTCCGCCATGGGCGGCCCCGGCCTCAATCTGGGATTGCAGGACGCGGCCAATCTCGGCTGGAAGCTTGCCGCACACGTGAACGGCTGGGCGCCAACGGGATTGCTCGATACCTACCAGTCCGAGCGCTATCCGGTCGGCGAGCGCGTCATGATGCACTCGCTGTCACAACTCGCCCTGATGGCCCCCGGCCCGCAGGTCACCGCCATGCGCAAACTCTTCACCGAACTACTCGAAATCCCGGCCACCACCGCCCATATCGCAAACCTGCTCGCCGGATCCGATGTCCACTACGACATCGGCGACCCGCATCCGCTGGCCGGATATCTGGTCCCCGAACTGTCCATCGAAATCGAAGGCCGAGCGGCGCGCGTCGCCGACCTCCTGCACGGCGCACGACCGGCGCTGCTCGTCCTCGCGGACGACACCGGCTTCGCCGAACTCGCCGAGCCCTGGCGCGATCGCGTCGATACGGTAGTCGCGACCAGCCCCGACGCCCCCGCCGACGCGCTGCTCATTCGACCGGACGGGTACATCGCGTGGGCTGCCAGCACGGCCGGACAACCCGATGCCGATCGGCTCGTGAGTGCACTGACGCGCTGGTTCGGCGCGCCCATGCCCTCTTGATACCGGACTGATTCCGCAGCGCCGCAGACTGGACGCAGCGATGTCCGCATCGTCCCTGGGTGGGCTGCGACCGAAGCGGGGTTGCGGCGCGGGGCAAGCCCCGAGGTTCACGGTCGCACTTATCACGGAACGATCTCGCCCGGCCGATTCGGTTCACCTCATGAACAATGAAAGGCGTTGTACGCGTGGACATCTCGACAACCAGCCGAATTGCTGGGGAATTGTGTTTTCGGAGGTTCGGCATGCGATGCTCACGCGATGGCACGGATACTTCTGATTCCCGGATTCTGGCTCGGCGCGTGGGCATGGGACGACGTCGCGGATGATCTGCGCGGCCGGGGTGACGATGTGCTGGCGCTGACCCTGCCCGGACTCGATCCGGACGATCACGACCGGCTCGACGCCACCCTGGAAATACAGGCGCAGGCCATTCTCGACGCCATTGCCCCAGATGAAGCAGTGGTGGTCGTCGCGCACTCCGGCGGCGCGGCGGCCGCCTATCTCGCGACCGATATCGCCCCGGAACGCTTCAGCCGCGGCATCTATGTCGACGCCGCTCCGCTCCCCAATGGTTTCATTCTCAATTCGGCCCTGGACGAATCGATTCGCGAACTCGCACTGCCGGATTGGGGCCGGTTGGAGGCCGAGGGCAATAGCCTCACCGGACTGGACGAGGCGTCCCTGACCCGCTTCCGCGAGCGCGCCGTCTCCGAACCCACCGGGGTCGCCGCCGCTCCCCTGCGGCTCAGCGATTCACCTGCGCGCCTTGTCATCCCGACCACGGTGATCTGCAACAGCATCACCGCCGATCTGGTCAAAAAGCTCCGCGACGCGGGCCAGGAACCGATGTTCGCCGAGTTGGCCAAGATGGATGCCGAATACCTCGATCTACCCACCGGACATTGGCCGATGTGGTCCAAATACAAGGAGCTCGCCGAGCTGATCCATACGGTCGCGAACCGCTGAGGCATCAGGTTGTGCTCGGTCGGTATCGGACGTTGACGACCGAGACAGGATCGCCCGCACCGACTTGACGGAGGCGGATCGGCGCACCGACCGGGTTGTCGTACAGCCGGATGCCCTCGCCGAGCAGGATCGGTGCAATGTGGAGGTCGATCTCGTCGATCAGTCCCAGTTCGAGGAGCTGACGGCCAATGGTTGGCGAGAACACTTCGAGGTTCTTGCCGCCCGCCGCCGCCAGCCCGATCCGCACCGCCTCGGCGGGGTCACAGGTCAGGAAGGTGACTCCGTCGGCGGGTGTCGCGTCCTCGGGGTGATGGGTCAGCACGAAGACCGGTCCGTGCCAGGCGCCGCCATACGGGCGGCTTTCGCCCCCGGCGTCCCAACCGTCCCGACCCGCGAGCACGGCACCAGTGGTATCGACGTACTCCCCGATCAGCCCTGGACGGATCGAGAATCCGGTCATCCAATCCATCGAATGGTTCGGCCCCGCCACGAAACCGTCCAGCGACATCGTGAAGTGCCACAACACTTTTCCATCTGCTACCTGCGGCTCAGTGTCGACCATGCGTAGCCCCTCGCAATCTGCTTGCATTTTGCAATCGGTAGAACCGACGGTAGGTCACCCGATGGCAGATTGCAACCAGATCAAGGATCAGGTGATTGCGCGGCGAGCGGCCTGCTTGTGGCGCACGTCATGAATCTGAGTTGTCACAAGGATCGCGGCACCGGCGTATCGACACACCCCTTGCCGCACCGTCACACCCCGTAGAGCGTGTAGGCGCGACAAGGGGCGCGCGGCCCGAGATCAGCGCAGAGCAGCGGCCTTTCGGGAGGCGCGCTTTGCGGCGGCGGCGTTGGGTGCGGGGATCTTGGTCGCTGCTGCCTTCGCGGTCGAGGAGTTGTTCGCCGCCGCTTTGGCAACGGCCTTCTTCGCCGGAGCCTTCTTCGCCGCCTTTTTGGCGGGCGCCTTCGGCGCGGTCGCGGCGGGTAGCGCCAAGACCTCCTTCAGGAACTGACCGGTGTAGCTGCCGCCAACCACCGCAACATCTTCCGGGGCACCCTCGGCCACGACCGTGCCACCGCCGGAGCCGCCCTCGGGGCCCATATCGATCACCCAGTCCGAGGTCTTGATGACGTCCAGGTTGTGCTCGATGACGATGACCGTATTGCCCTTGTCAACCAGTCCATTGATGACCAGCAGCAGCTTTCGGATGTCCTCGAAGTGCAGGCCGGTGGTCGGCTCGTCGAGGATGTAGACGGTTCGGCCGGTCGAGCGCTTCTGCAGTTCGGCCGCCAATTTCACGCGCTGCGCTTCACCACCGGAAAGCGTCGGTGCGCTCTGGCCCAGGCGGACATAGCCCAAACCGACGTCGACCAGCGTCTTGAGGTACCGGTGGATCGAGGTGACCGGCTCGAAGAATTCCGCCGCCTCCTCGATCGACATATCCAGCACCTCGGCGATGGTCTTGCCCTTGTAGTGCACCTCCAGGGTTTCCCGGTTGTACCGGGCGCCGTGGCACACCTCGCACGGCACATACACATCGGGCAGGAAGTTCATCTCGATCTTCAAAGTGCCGTCGCCCGAACATGCTTCGCAGCGGCCGCCCTTGACATTGAACGAGAACCGGCCGGGCTGGTAGCCGCGCACCTTGGCCTCGGTGGTCGCGGCGAACAGGGTGCGGATCTTATCGAAAACACCGGTGTAGGTGGCCGGATTCGAGCGCGGCGTGCGACCGATCGGGGACTGATCCACCTGCACCAGCTTGTCCAGATGATCGAGTCCATTGATCCGCATATGCCGACCCGGCACCTGCCGTGCACCGTTGAGCTTGTTCGCCAGCACGGTCGCCAAGATGTCGTTGACCAGTGTGGACTTACCCGAACCCGAAACACCGGTGACCGCGGTGAGCACGCCGAGCGGGAAGCTCACATCGATTCCGCGCAGGTTGTGCTCATTCGCCCCGACGACGGTGAGCTGCCGCTTCTTGCTGACCGGCCGCCGCACCATCGGCACCTCGATCCGCTCGCGGCCCGAAAGATAAGCGCCGGTGAGCGAATTCGCATCGGTCAGCAGTTCCTGATATGGACCGCTGTGCACCACCTGACCGCCGTGCTCACCGGCCAGCGGACCGATATCGACCACCCAGTCCGAGGCCCGGATGGTGTCCTCATCGTGTTCGACCACGATCAGCGTATTGCCGAGATTCCGCAGCCGAGTGAGGGTTTCGATGAGCCGACGGTTATCGCGCTGATGCAGACCGATCGACGGTTCGTCCAGCACATACAGCACCCCGACCAGTCCGGATCCGATCTGGGTCGCCAACCGGATGCGCTGCGCCTCACCACCGGACAGCGTCGCCGCCGCCCGCGACAGGCTCAAATACTCCAGCCCGACATCCAACAGGAACCCGAGCCGCGCCTGCACTTCCTTGAGCACCTGCCCGGCGATGGCGGTCTCCCGCTCCCCCAGGGTCAGCGCGTTCAGGAATGCCGAGCAATCACCGATCGACAGGTCGCTCACATCGGCAATGGACTTGTGCTCACCGCCCGACGCGATGGTGACGGCCAGAATCTCGGGCCGCAGCCGAGCCCCATTGCAGACCGGGCACGGCACATCACGCATATACCCGTCGTAATGCTCTTTCATCTGCTCGGATTCGGTGTTCTCCATGCGCCGCTGCAGGAACGGCATCACACCCTCGAAATCGGCATAATACGAACGCTTCCGTCCGTACCGGTTGGTATAGGAGACGTGCACCTGATCGGAGCTGCCCTCCAGCACCGCCTTGCGCGCCTTCGGCGGCAGATCCTGCCACGGCGTATCCATGGAGAAGCCAATGGATTCGGCCAGACCCGACAGCAGCCTGGTGAAATATTCGGCGGTCTGCCCGCGCGACCACGGTGCGATCGCGCCATCGGCCAGGCTCAGCTCGGGATCCGGCACCACCAGATCCGGGTCGACCTCTTTGCGGATACCCAGACCCGTGCAGTCGGGGCATGCACCATAGGGCGAGTTGAACGAGAACGAGCGCGGTTCGAGATCCTCGATATCGAGGGGGTGCCCATTGGGGCAGGCCAGCCGTTCGGAGAAGCGGCGTTCACGATCGTGCGCATGCTCGTCGCGGTCGACGAAGTCCAGTACCACGATGCCATCGGCCAGCCGCAGCGCGGTCTCGATCGAATCGGTCAGGCGCTGTTTGGAACTCGGCTTCACCTGGAGCCGGTCCACCACGACCTCGACGTCGTGCTTCTCCTGCTTCTTCAGCTTCGGCGGATCGGTCAGCGGATACACCACGCCGTCGACCCGGACTCGCGAATACCCTTGGGAGTTCAGCTGATCGAACAGATCGACGAATTCACCCTTGCGCGTGCGCACCACCGGCGCGAGCACCTGGAATTTGATGCCCTCCTCCATGGCGAGCACCTGGTCCACGATCTGCTGCGGGGTCTGCTTGGCGATGAGCTCACCGCAGACCGGGCAGTGCGGGGTACCGGCGCGGGCGTAGAGCAGACGGAGGTAGTCGTAGACCTCGGTGATGGTGCCGACGGTGGAGCGGGGGTTGCGATTGGTCGACTTCTGATCGATCGAGACCGCGGGCGAGAGGCCCTCGATGAAGTCGACATCCGGCTTGTCCATCTGCCCGAGGAACTGGCGGGCGTAGGCCGATAGCGATTCGACATAGCGGCGCTGTCCCTCGGCGAAGATCGTGTCGAAGGCAAGGCTGGACTTGCCCGAACCGGATAGACCGGTGAACACGATGAGACTGTCGCGGGGCAGATCGAGGTCGATCCCCTTGAGGTTGTGCTCCCGAGCTCCGCGCACAGTGAGGCGTTCCGCCACCAGGTGGTCCCTTCTCGATCGTGTCGGTCCAACAGACGTGATACCCCCAGCGCCATGCTAGGCCGACCCACCGACAAGTTTCCCCGCGCGCCGCGCACACCGGGCATCCGCCCAGGTCAAGTATCCGATCGACGCAACTTTCCTGACAACCCGCTGAGCTGCCACCCCTCATTGTCCACGGTGACCGTGAGCACATCCGCGCCCACCCGCACCCCGCTCACCCGCAGCGGCAGATACCGGTCCGGCACCGCGGGCGCGACCGAGGCCGACCCGCCGCCGGGTTCGAGCCGCAACATGCTCCGCATGAACAGCAGCGGCGCCGCGGACGCCCACGCCTGCGGTGAGCAGGAGGTCGGATACGGCACCGGCGCGTCGAATTCCGCGCGGTCGAATCCGCTGAACAGCTCGGGCAGTCGATAGCCGAATCGGGTCGACGCCTCGAGCACCCCGTCGATCACGCGGTTGGCGTGTTCGGTGTAGCCGTAGCGCATCAGCCCGGCGGCGCAGATCGCATTGTCGTGCGGCCACACCGAGCCGTTGTGATAGCTGACCGGGTTGTAAGCGCCCATATCGGTGGCCAGTGTGCGGATCCCGAACCCGCTGAACATCTGCGGCGACAGCAGATGGTCCGCGACCCGGCCCGCCTTGTCCTCATCGATGATCCCGGTCCACAGGCAGTGCCCGATATTGGAGGTCAGCGCGTCGATCGGCCGCTTGTCCCGATCCAGACCGATGGCGAACCAACCCTGCTCGGGCAGCCAGAACGCGGTATTGAAGGCGGCCTTCAGCGCGGCCGCCTTGGTACGGAACCGATCCGCGATCGCGTGATCGCCCATATCGACTGCCAGCGCCGCCCGCGCCAGATACGCGGCGTACACATACCCCTGCACTTCGGCCAGCGCGATCGGCGCCTCGGGCAATCGGCCGTCGGCGAAATTCACCCCGTCCCAGGAGTCCTTCCAGCCCTGATTCGCCAGCCCGTGCTGGGCCGCGCGCTCGTATTCGACGAATCCGTCACCGTCCACATCACCGAAGCGCTCGATCCAGTCCAGTGCCCGATCCGCATGCGGCAGCAGCTCGTCCCGGGTTTCGGCATCGAGTCCCCATCGATGCAGCTCACCCAGCAACATCACGAACAATGGTGTGGCGTCGGCGGTTCCGTAGTACACGGTGTCACCGCCGAGCAGCAGCGTCGCCGCCCGCCCGAATCGCACCTCGTGCGGAATCCGGCCCGGCTGTTCCTCGGTCACCTCGCGAATCTCACTGCCCTGCAAGCCGGCCAGGCTCTGCAAGGTGCCGACGGCCAACCTCCGATCCAGCGGCAACACCATCCAGGAAGTGAGCAGCGAGTCCCGCCCGAACAGCGCCATGAACCACGGCGCACCGGCGGCGACCACCGCCCGCTCCGGATGCCCCGGGTCGAAGATGCGCAGCGCACCGAGATCGACCACGGCGCGGCGCAATACCGCGGCCAACGTCTCGTCCCCGGTCCGGACCAGCGGCGAGTTCTCGTACCATTCCCGCATCCGCCGCGCTGGCGCGCTGTGCGACACCGGCTTCCCGCACACGTGCCGCGGCGTCACGGGCGATCCCAGCGTCGGCTGGTACTGAATGCACGCCGACCAATCACCGCGGCCCGGCAGATCCACCTCCCACCGCAATTCGCGATCGGTCGCGGTCGCCCCCGCGGCGGTCACCGTCACCGCCAAGGCCAGATCGGTCCGGCTGATCTCGAGCGAGCCCGCCATCGCCTTGCTCTTGGTGACCACAACGGTGTCGCCGACCCGCCCCTCCTTCACCTCGAACAGATCCGCGAAATCGGCGTCGAGCTCCAGCGCGACCACACAGCTGATGGCCGCACCGGAAAGATTGCGCACTGTCAGGTCCTCGCGCATACCGTCGCCGACATGCCGAGCGACGCTCACCAGCGCGGTGCTGTCGGCGCGCCCCGGCCGCGGCGGCGTTCTGGCCAGCAGCGTCGCACTGTAGGGCTCTGCATGCTGGACCGTGAGCGGCTGCGGCGGCAACCCGTCGACGGTCAGCCGCCATCGCGACAGCACCCTGGTATCGCGAACGAACAGTCCCTCGGGACGATTCGGGCTGATGACACCGCCGTCCTCACTGATGCAGAACGTCGATCCCTCGACCAGGGTCACCCCGGCGACCGCCCGCGGCGCGCCCGGATCGACACCCTCACCCCACGGGCCCGTCAAGCGACCGGCGTGGGCAGCATGGCCCGGCTCGAGCGCTCACCGCGCGGTTCCGGATCGTCGGGGCCCCTCAGTGGACGCACCCGCTCAGTGTAATAGCGGCACTCCCCGGATTCGCGGATCTCGGTGATCATCACCAGTTTTCGACGCGCGAGCCCGGCAACTGGACCGCACGGTGCACGCCCTGCTCCGCGTTTATCCGATGGACGGACCCGACACGAGTTTGCCGACCACCGCTTCGGTGCCGCCGTACGCGAGCGGCGGTACCGGCACTCACGGTGGCACGATCAGTCCGATTCTCATGGGCAAGTCCATTCTTCGGGCATCGGCTGCGCATCGAAAGCCGGGATCTCCAGAATGGTCCGACCGTGCGCCAGCCGCCATTGCACGCCGCACGTTCGGCAGCCGAACAGGGTATCCCGAAGGTCGTCCAAGGTGCCGATGGCGTCCGAACCACAATCGGGACAGCTCTCCGGCGGACCGAAAATATTGCCGAAATCGAGCTGCGCTGAATATGTCATTGTTCGAGATAACTGTGCATGGGGCCCTCCAGGCCACGCTGCCAAAGACCTCTATGAATGACTTTCGGCCATAGCATACCTGGAACCCTGATTCATACAAAGCCTTTCGCGCGGTCGGTTTCTACCGGAGTTCCGTAACTCGCGCTGGTAAATTCGAGTCGGCATTTACTCGAAATTGTCGGCTCCGGCATACCGGTGTGCGCCGCGACGAGATACCTTGTCGGAGTGAGACGATCAGGGGCGCGAGATCCCCTGCAGCACATGGGAGGTCGCGTGATCACTGTGTTCCTCGTCGACGACCACGAGATCGTCCGACGCGGCCTCGTCGACCTGCTGGAGAGCGATCCGGAACTCACGGTGATCGGCCAGGCGGGCGACGTCGCCACCGCCATGACGGGCATTCACGCGCTGCAACCCGATGTGGCCGTACTGGACGTCCGACTACCCGATGGGAACGGCATCGAACTGTGCCGCGATCTGCTCGCCGAAATCGACGGTTTGCATTGTCTCATTTTGACGTCCTACACCGACGAGCACGCCATGCTGGACGCGATCCTGGCGGGCGCGAGCGGCTATGTCGTGAAGAACATCAAGGGCATGGAATTGGCGGCCGCCATCAAGGAGGTCGGCGCCGGTCGTTCGCTCTTGGATAACCGCGCGGCAATCGCGCTCAAAGCGCGGCTGCGCAGCAGCACCGAAAACGACGGACCACTTGCCGGACTCACCGAACAAGAACGCCGACTGCTCGCATTGCTCGGCGAGGGATTGACCAATCGGCAGATCGCTGCGCGAATGTTCTTGGCGGAGAAGACCGTCAAGAATTACGTATCCCGCTTGCTCGCCAAACTCGGCATGGAACGGCGTACCCAGGCCGCGGTGCTGGCCTCCAAACTGCGGGAGGGTTAACCGACGGGAACGACGATCGTGAGATCCCCGTCGAAGCGGCGGTACAGCAGCCTGCCCCGACCGGTATCGGCGTCGGTGAAGAACAGGAACGGTAGGCCATTGCGGCACAGCCTGGTCACCGCCGCCTCTTCCAGTAGCGTCGGCGCTGGCTCGGTAGCCATGATCACCGGGAGCGAATTCACCGTCAGCGGCCTATTCGTCGGAGCCTCCGGCGCGATAGTGGTGCGCTGCCTGGCCATCTGGATGCCCAGTGAATCAGCCCAGGACACCACGGCATCCTCGCCGGTCTCGGCATCGATGAAAAGGTATGCGTCGTAATCCATCGCATCCAACACCGCGGTCGCCTCGGCGGGCGTACCGGTCAGCAACGCACAGTGCTTCCTCCGCACGATCGGGCGCGGGTCGGTGACCCGGGCCAGGGGCGGACGCGCCGGATCGGGCCACTCGCGTGACTGCTTGGTCGCCAGCCGGGCGATCTGGCGGTCCAGCCGTTCGACGGCGAAGGTCACCGCGAAGCCGCGCGGCCCGGTGACCTGCACCCGGGTCGGGGTGTCGTGTATGCGAATGTTGGCCTGTACCAACGTCGGTTCGTCCGCATCCACCGGTGCGGTCACCCGCACCCGTGCCGCCGCGTCGAGGTGATGTCGGCGCAGCACGCGACCGATCCCCCGCACAGCCCTGGTCACATCCGCGGGCGGCACCGCGCCCCGGGTGGTCACGGCCAGTTCAGGATCGGCGGCGGTTGCCCACACCTCCGACGAACGCAACGGTGAATTCATAGGACAACCCTACTTTCTATTCCCGGTGCGACCATGCCATCACTGCTACGACGTCGCGAACAGGGCCGAAAGTCCCCGATCGGCCAACTAGACTGGCCTAGGCGCTGTTGCGCACACACCAGAACAGGATGCCGACATGACCGAAGAGTTGGGTAGCGGCCCCTATTCGGTACGCGACACGCTCTCGCAACTGCGGCTCCGGGAGCTCCTGTCGGAGGTCAAGGAACGCGTCGAGCTGATCATCGATTCACGCGACCGGATGGACGGCCTGGTCGAGGCGATGCTGACTGTCACCTCGGGCCTCGATCTCGACGAAACCCTGCGCGCCATCGTGCATACCGCGACCAGCCTGGTCGACGCCCGCTATGGCGCGCTGGCCGTGCGCGGCCACGAACAGCAGGTCACGCAGTTCCTCGATGAGGGCATCGACGATAAGACCAGGGAAGCCATCGGGCGGCTCCCCGCCGGACACGGCGTACTCGGCGAGGTGTTCTCCCAGCCCAAGCCGCTGCGCCTCGACGAACTGTCGAAACATCCGGCATCAGTGGGCTTTCCGGCACACCACCCGCCGATGCACACCTTTCTCGGTGTGCCCGTGCGCATCCGCGACGAAGTCTTCGGCAGCCTCTACCTGACCGAGAAGGCCAATGGCCAGCCCTTCACCGAGGACGACGATGTGCTCGTGCAGGCTTTGGCGGCCGCCGCCGGTATCGCGGTCGACAATGCCAGGCTCTATGAATCGGCGCGCACCAGACAGGCCTGGATCGAGGCCACCCGCGATATCGCCACCGAATTCCTCGCGGGCAGCGAACCCGATCTGGTGCTCGCGCATGTGGTCGATCACGCGCGCCTGCTGACCGGATCACACCAATCGTTCCTCGCCAGCACCGCGGCCCCGCAACCGCAGCTCGCGGCGGTATCCGAACTGGTCATTACCCAATGGTCCGGTCCGGGCAGCGGATTCGACGGGCTGACCGTGGACGCCGAGGGCACCGCACTCAGCGAGGCCTTCACCCGCCGCACACCGCTGCGCTTCGATGATGCCGCGCTGATCGATCTCGGCGTGCCGCTCGACGATATCGGGCCCGCGCTGATCCTGCCGCTGTGCACTCCCGACGCCACCCTCGGCACGCTGGTCACCGTGCGGCCGATCGGGTCGCCGCCCTATACCGATGAACTGGTCGAGCTGACCAACGCCTTCACCGACCAGGCCGCACTCGCCATGCAGCTGGCCGAAACCCAGCGCCGGATGCGTGAACTCGATATCCTCGCCGACCGCGACCGCATCGCCCGCGACCTGCACGACCATGTGATACAGCGGCTGTTCGCGATCGGACTGAGACTGCAGGGCGTGCTGCCGCGGGCCGAGGTTCCCGAAGTGCGCCAGCATCTTTCGACGGTCATCAGTGATCTGCAGGAGGTGGTCCAGGAGATCCGGACCTCGATCTTCGATCTGCACGGCGGCAATGGCAGCAGCATCCGGCTACAGCAGCGGATCGAGGACGCGGTGCGCCAGCAGAGCGCCGACGCGCCACTGCGGGCCACCGTGCAGGTGACCGGTCCGCTGTCGGTGCTGGAGGCCGAACTGGCCGATCACGCGGAGGCGGTGGTGCGCGAGGCGGTGAGCAATGCGGTGCGGCATTCCGGCGCGGCGAACGTCACGGTGGAGATCAGCGTGGCCGACGACCTGACCATCGTGGTCACCGATGACGGCTGGGGCATCCCGAATCACGTGATCCGCAGCGGATTGCGGAATCTGGAGCAGCGGGCCGAGAAGTCGGACGGTCACTTCACCATCGAACCGGCGGTGGCGGGTATGCACGAACCGGACGCCATGCCCGGGACGAAGCTGTGCTGGTCGGTCCCGCTGCCGTGAGCATCGGCCGGACTCAGTCGACCGGACCGAGCACCACCATCGAATTGTTCCCGCCCATACCGAGCGACAGCTTCACCGTGATCCCGCCCGCGAACGGCGTCGGACCGTCCAGCAGCCGCTCGTACCCGGTCGCGACGATGGGTGCGGCGGGCACGATACCCCGGTCGTAGCCCAGTGCCGCGGCGGCCACCTCGACACCGGCCGCCGCGCCCTGGCAGTGGCCGGTCAGCGGTTTGATCGAATAGGCAACCCGTGCCACAGGGTCTCCAGACCCCAGCCGTACCCGGTCACGGCACCGATTCCGGCGATCGTCATATGATCGTGACGGTGCTCTTCGCGCTTCGAGTTGGTGCCCGGCATGGCATCGTTCCTTCACCGACCTCCCCGGGCCGACGGACGTTCGGCTCGGGAATGTGCGCAGATCCGGGCTTTGTAATGATCATCGGATAGTGCCCGATGAAGTGCCCGAACTGTGA
Source organism: Nocardia sp. NPDC004278 (assembly GCF_053602975.1). NCBI lineage: Bacteria > Bacillati > Actinomycetota > Actinomycetes > Mycobacteriales > Nocardiaceae > Nocardia > Nocardia sp. NPDC004278. The sequence continues at coordinate 74,144 of NZ_JBSGEQ010000028.1, read as the reverse complement.
TCGAAGCAATAGCGTGGACGATGTGATCTTGTAGACGTCGAGACCAGAATAATCCCATGTTCCAATGGCCATAACCGGGTCGACGATCGGGGGTTCGAGTGGATCAGGACAAGGCGGCCGACGTCGGTATCGAGGCCGAACAGCTTGCGCAGCGCTACCGATCCCTGGTCGAGCACACCCCGGACGGGATCGTGGTACACGAGCGCGGCACCATCGTCTACGCCAACCAGGCCACCGTGCGCATGCTGGCCGCCGAGAGCTCCGACCAGGTGATCGGCCAGCCGCTGACCCGCTTCATCCACCCCGATTCGGTGCCCGGCATGCTGGCCGGCACCAGTGACCTGACCTTCGCGGGCGCCGCCTCCGAACCCACCGAAATGGAGCTGGTCCGGGTCGACGGCGATACCGTCCCGGTCGAGACGGTGTCGGTGCTCACCGCATGGCACGACCATCTCGCCTATCAGGTGGTCATCCACGATCTCACCGCGCAGCGCGCCGCCGAGGCCGCACAACGCCGGGCCGAACAGCATTTCACCACCGTCGTCTCGCAGTTGGAGGAGGGCGTGGTGGTGATCGATCGGGACGGCCGCATCGAATCGGCCAATCCCGCGGCCGCGCGCATCTTCGGCACCGACGACCGCCGCGAACTCATCGGCGCCACCATCGACGAACTGCCGCTGGTGCTGCTCGACGCCAATGCCCAGCCACTGCCGCCGAGCAAGCATCCCGTCGCGCGGACCCTGGCGACCGGCGAGACGATCACCGGCTATATCTTCGGCGTCGACCGTCAGGACGGACAGCGCCGCTGGCTCTCGGGCAGCTCGCGCCTGCTCAATCCGGGCGATCCGGATTCGCCCGCAGTGTCGTCATTCGCCGACATCACCGAATTCCGGGCCAGCCGAAGGCAACTGGAGTATCAGGCCACCCACGACTCGCTGACCGGACTCGCCAACCGTTCGCTGATCCTGTCCCAGCTCGCCAATGCGCTGGCCAGCAGCGCGGATCTGCCGGTTTCGACGGTGCTGTTCATCGACCTGGACGGCTTCAAGGCGATCAACGACACCCTCGGCCACGCGATCGGCGACACCGTATTGCAGATCGTGGCCCAGCGGCTGCAGCGTGCGTTGCGCGGCACCGATCTGGTCGGACGGCTCGGCGGCGACGAATTCCTGGTGCTGCTCGCCGGACGGACCCGGCGCGTCGATATCGACTCCCTGGTGCGGCGGCTGCGCTCGACCATGGCAGAACCGATCATCGCCCGCGGGCACCGGATCGAGGTGAACGCCTCGATCGGCGTCACCGAACTCGAGGAGGGCGACAACCGCACACCCGAGGCGGTATTGCACGACGCCGATCTGGCGATGTACCGGGCCAAGCCGACCGGACGCCGGGAAGGCACCGATCCACTGGGCCGCAGACCCAATAACACCCACGCTTCCTGAAGGTTTTCATGATCATCGAACACGCCCTGCTCCCCGTGCACCCCGAACAGTCGGCGGCCTTCGAGGCAGCGTTCGCCGAGGCCAGGCCGATCATCGCGAGTATGCCCGGCTTCCGGTCGCTATCGCTGTCGCGCTGCGTCGAGGCGCCCGACACCTACTTACTGCTGGTGGGATGGGAGCGACTGGCCGATCATGTTGATGGTTTCCGCGAGTCCGCGGGATACCAGCGCTGGAAGCAGTTGCTGCACCACTTCTACGATCCGTTCCCCGTCGTCCAACACTTCACCCCGGTCCCGGACAACCCACTCACGAACCCTCTACCTGCGGTTACAGCGAGCACGCCGAACCAGCAGTAGACTCGACAACTCTGTTTTCCGAGCGTTCGCGGGCAACGTAGTCTGCGTGTGCACCCGGCTCATCGCGGTGACAAGGAGTTCAGTTTGCCCGACCGTCTCACTCAGGACCGTGCCGTACCCGACGGCGCACCCGAGCGGAACCGCGAGATCGACCAGGAGCAGACATATCTGTCGGTGCTCTATGAACGACTCGACGGTATGCGCGAATACGCCACGAATAGACTGCGCACCGTCTTGCTGGAAACCGGTGGCACCCCGCAGGCCCGCACCGAACGCGAATCGTTCAGCCAGCTCTACTCCGAGGATCTGGCCAAATACGACGCCGCCGAACACGGTCTGTGTTTCGGCCGCATCGACCTCGACGGCGACTCGGATGCCGAGTACCGCTATATCGGCCGCCTCGGCATCCTCGACGAGAAGGACGACTACGAGACGCTGCTGCTGGATTGGCGTGCGCCCCTTGCCCGTCCGTTCTATCTCGCGACGACCGCCGCCCCGGACGGGGTGGTCCGGCGTCGGCATATCCGATCCCGCAATCGGCGGGTCACCGCCATCAACGACGAATACCTGGACCTCGAGGCCGCCCGCACCGCAGGTGTGACCGCTGGCGAGGGCGGGGTCGGCAGCGAGAGCGCGCTGCTCTCGGCACTCAATGCCGCCCGCACCGGCCATATGAACGACATTGTCGAGACCATCCAGAGCGAGCAGGACGCGATCATTCGCTCCGAGCACAAGAGTGTGCTGGTGGTCCAGGGCGGTCCCGGCACCGGCAAAACCGCCGTCGCGCTGCACCGCGCGGCCTACCTGCTCTACACCTACCGCCAGCAGCTGGCCAAGAGCGGCGTGCTGATCATCGGTCCCAACGCGACCTTCCTCGACTACATCGGCCAGGTGCTGCCCTCGCTCGGTGAGACCGGTGTGCTGCTGTCCACCATCGGCGATCTGTATCCGGGGGTTAAGGCCACCCGCGAGGATTCGCTGCGCGCCGGGGAGATCAAGGGCTCGCTGGCCATGCTGGAGGTGCTCAAACAGGCGGTGCGCGACCGTCAGGAGGTACCCGCCGAACCGATCCGGCTGAGCTTCGACGGCTACCCGGTCACCCTCGACCGCAAGATCGCCACCAAGGCCCGCGGCCGGGCGCGCTCATCGCGGCGTCCGCACAATCTGGCCCGCCCGATCTTCGCCTCCTCGGTTATCGACGCACTCACCGAACAGCTGGCCCAGACCATGGGCGCGGATCTGTCCGGGGGCCAAAGTCTGCTCAGCCGAACCGATCTCGCCGAGATCCGGGACGAAATGCGCGCCGACCCGGAAATCCAGGCGGCCATCGGCAAACTGTGGCCGATCCTGTCACCACAGGACGTGCTCGCCGATCTGCTGGCCGATCCGAAGCGACTCGACCGCGCCGCGAGCAGTCTGGACCCGACAGACCGGGCCGAGCTGGAGCGCTCGGATAACGGTGAGTTCAGCGCACCCGATGCACCGCTGCTCGACGAGCTCGCCGAACTGCTCGGCATCGACGACACCGAGGAACGCGAACGCGCCCGCCGCCGCTGGCGGGCCCAGCTGGCCGAGGCCCAGGACGCGCTCGACATCCTGACCGGTTCGGCCCCACAGGATCTCGAGGACGAACTCGATCCGGAGATCTTGATGGCCTACGACCTGATCGATGCCAGCCAGCTGGCCGAACGTCAGGATGTGCGCAACCGGCAGACCACCGCGGAACGCGCTGCGGGCGACCGCAATTGGACCTATGGCCACGTGATCGTCGATGAGGCGCAAGAGCTTTCGGAGATGGCCTGGCGGATGGTGATGCGCCGCATTCCGAACCGGTGGGTCACGGTGGTCGGCGATGTCGCCCAGACCGGCGATCCGGCGGGCGCGTCGTCCTGGCAGGCGATGCTGGAACCCTATGTGGCGCAACGGTGGAAGCGCACCGAGTTGACCGTGAACTACCGGACCCCTGCGGAGATCATGGCGGTCGCCGCCGATGTGCTCGCCGCGATCGATCCGAGTGCGGCCGTGCCGCGGTCGGTGCGCGAGACGGGCGTGAAACCACGCGCACACGGCGTCGAACCGAGCGAATTGCGCAGCTCGGTAGCGGATTTGGTCGCGGCCGAGACCGGACCCGGCACCACCGCGGTCATCACACCGCACGCGCTGGTCGCGGATTTCACCGGGCTGGCTGGCGAATCCGTCCGGGTGCTGACGGTGCACGAGGTCAAGGGTCTGGAATTCGACGCGGTCTATCTGGTCGAACCCCAGGGCATTCTCGACGAATCACCCCGCGGGCTCAACGACCTCTACGTGGCACTGACCCGAGCGACCCAGCGACTCGCGGTGGTGCACACCGCGGAGCTGCCGCCGGTGCTCGGCGCACTGGACTGAGTTCCGACCACGAAAACAACAGCCGCACATCCCCGACCACTCGGGGATGTGCGGCTGCCGCAGCGGGTTTCACCTACCTGACGGTGTGCACGATCAGCACATCCGAACGCGACTTGCGCGCCACATCCGAGGGCACCGATCCCAGCAGCCGTCCGGCCAGGGTGTTCAGCCCCCGGTTACCGACGACCAGCAGATCGGCCTCGACCTCCTTGACGAGCCCGAGCAGCGACTCGACGGGCTCACCGACGATTGCCCGCTCGACGATCTCCTCGGCCCCCGCCGCGACCGCGCGGTCTCGGGCGGTGCGCAAGATCTCATTGGTGGGCGCGGAGCCGCGCACCTGGTAGGCCTCATCCTTGAGCACATCGGCGGCCGCGGCGACGTCACGATCGTCGGTCGGGTAGTACGCGCAGGCCACGACCAGGGTCGCACCCGCGGCCCCGGCCAGCGCCGCGGCCTTATCGACGGCGACATACGACGAGTCCGAGCCATCGGTACCGACGACAATGGTCCGGTAGGCGGTCATCTTTCCTCCAACTGTGGTGTCGGGTGCCTGCCTCGGTGCCACTCTGGAGTCGTGGCACCCGTGCGGCGACTGGGGTCGACCATAGCGGCAAACCGGCCGGAAATAGCAGAAATCGCAACACATCACACTCGGGATGTTCCGGCTTTACCGACATGGGTTCATCCGGCGAATGCCGGGAACGGCCTTTGCGACCTGGGCGGATCTAATTTCCGGGTCCGCGAGCTGTGATCCATCACAACCCGCGGCGAACGTTCTTGTGCCCCTGGGATATTCATCACATATCGCAGTTATGGCCGCTATCCGGCGGGAACACCGTCCCGACCGAGGACAGCGCGGAGCGCACTCATCTCGCCGCACTCCTTCCATCCGATTCCGCAGCTATCATGCTGTGGCTCGGTCAGCACGATAAATGCAATCGAGCCAAAAAGCGCACAGTATCGGCACGCTCGGCACAAATCCGGCCGCGCCGAATCTACAGACCGGTGAATAGTGGACCGGTAATGGTCAATCCGAGTTCGTCGACATGTGCGAAGAATGCGAACAGCATCAGCGAAGCACCGGTGAGGGCGAGATCCTTATTGAAATGGATCATCTCGCCCTGTTTGGCCTGCGGATCGGACTCCTTCCAGAACTGGTGCATCAGCACCGTCGTCGAAAGCAGCGTGATCGCCAGCAGCAGCGACCCCAGGTCCGCCCATACGCCGAGCAGCACGCTGAGGCCACCGAGCGCGAACATCACGCCGGAGGCCAGTACGGCGATCCTCGGCAGCGGCAGGCCCCGGTTCTTGGCGTAGTCCGCCATCACCTCGGTCTGTGTGAAATGTCCTGCCGCCGAACTCAAGAACAACACCGAGAAGAGCACCCGCCCGATCAACACCAAGACATCCATGGCCAACTCCTCATTCGCTGATGCGGAGGCCGATTCTCGACCTCGTGTTCGGGTGGTCGAACGCGATCGGTCCTGCAACTACATCCTGGTCGGAATGACCTTCGAAGTCACCTCATTGCGGGAGCGTAGCGAATTCTTGGCATATTCCAGCGGAGCCATTCCGACTTCGGCCGTGAACTCACGCGAGAAATGTGCCTGATCAAAATAGCCCAACTCGGTGGCCAGCGCAGCCAGATCTCCCGTGCGACCGCGCGCCAGTAGATCGGCGCCGTCCTGGAGCCGATATCGGCGCAATACCCATTTCGGCCCGGCCCCGATATACCGCCGGAACGTCCGTTGCAGTGTGCGGATCGGGATATCGAACCGGTCAGTGACCTGATCGACCCGGGTCAGATCCAGATCCTGTTCCATCGCCGCGACGATGCGCAGCACCAGCCGATAGTTGGGATCCGCCGCGGCCTGTCGGCCGATCAGAAAGTCCTCGATGATGCTGCGGCGCTGAGTATCCGAAGGTTCGGCGAGCACGCGGTCGGTCAAGTCCTCGGCCTCGGGCAGCACCTCGGTGAGCGGCACCGCGGCGTCCCGGAAGGCACCGACATCCAGACCGGTGAACGCGCCGAAGCCACCCGCGCGGAACCGTACGCCGAAGGTCTCCCCCACACCGCTGAGCTCGCGGACGTACTTCGTCGTGCAGACACCGTTGACGAAACCGCCGGTTCGGGATTCGGTGCGTTCGAAGGTGACGTTCACGCACGGGAACGGCAGCACCTCGGCGTAATACGGTGGTCTGCCGGTCAGATCCCAGCGCACCGACCAATACCACTCGACGAATCGGCCGACCTCGGGTCCGGCGGACAGACGCACCAGCGACCGATGCCTGGCCTGCTCGTCCGGATGCAAGATGCCCTTCACATTGTCGGGCGCGGGCACCGAAACCGGCTCGCCGTGGGTCCCGATCACCGCTGTCGCTTTCTTACAAGACCACGCCGTCGCGAACGACCAGGCTTATCGGCATGAGCGAAACCGCGAACACCGAGACCGTGAACCCCATTGCCGATGGCTATCACTCCATCACCTGCTTCCTGGCGGTTCCCGACGGAAACAAGGCAATCGAGTTCTACACCAATGTCTTCGAGGCCGAGGTGATCAGCCGCAACGATCTTCCCGACGGTCAACCCGCGCATGCCGAACTGAAGATCGGCGACTCGACCCTGCAACTGGGCATGCCCATTCCGGACAACAATGTCCTGGCCCCCAATGGCGAATGGGTGCACACCTCGATCGTGCACTACTGCCCCGATGTCGACGCGGTCATCAAGCGCGCCATCGACAACGGCGCGCGCAGTGCGGAGGAGCCGCAGACCTTTGTCACCGGCGACCGCTTCGGCGTGGTGATCGACCCCTTCGGCCACCGCTGGGCGGTGCTGACCAAGGTCGAGAACGTCTCCCGTGACGAGGCCGAGCGCCGCGTCAACGAATGGATGGCCACCCAGAGCTGAGCAACGCCGAGTCAGGCGGCGTCGAAAGACGCCGCCGCTCAACTCAACCCCGCGGCATCCATTCCGCGCAGTTCCTTCTTCAGATCCGCGATCTCATCGCGCAGCCGCCCGGCCAACTCGAACTGCAGCTCGCGCGCCGCATTCATCATCTGTGCGGTGAGTTCCTTGACCAGATCGGCCAATTCGGCACGCGGCATCGACTTGATATCGCGCCCCTCGTACACCCCCGCGCTCACCGCCCGCCCCGGCTCGCCCTGGGCACGGCGGCCGCGGCTGACATTGCGGCCCGATCCGCCGACGGCCACCTCGCTGTCGTCGGCCTCCTGATACACCTGATCCAGGATGTCGGCGATCTTCTTGCGCAGCGGCTGCGGATCGATGCCCATCGACTCGTTGTAGGCGACCTGCTTGGCCCGGCGGCGTTCGGTCTCATCGATGGCATGACGCATCGAGTCGGTGACCTTGTCCGCGTACATGTGCACTTCACCGGAGACATTGCGCGCCGCGCGGCCGATGGTCTGGATGAGGCTGGTACTGCTGCGCAGGAAACCCTCCTTATCCGCGTCCAGAATCGCGACCAATGACACCTCGGGCAGGTCGAGGCCCTCGCGGAGCAGGTTGATGCCGACGAGCACGTCGTACTCACCGAGTCGCAACTGCCGCAGCAGCTCGACCCGGCGCAGCGTATCGATTTCCGAGTGCAGATACCGCACCCGCACACCGAGGCCGAGCAGGTAGTCGGTGAGGTCCTCGGCCATCTTCTTGGTCAGCGTGGTGACGAGCACCCGCTCGTCGCGTTCGGTCCGCAGCCGGATCTCGTGGACCAGATCATCGATCTGCCCCTTGGTCGGCTTGACCACCACCTGTGGATCGACCAGCCCCGTCGGCCGGATCACCTGCTCGACGACCTCACCACCGGCCTGGCCGAGTTCGTACGGCCCCGGAGTGGCCGACAGATAGACCGCCTGCCCGATCCGCTCCGCGAACTCCTCCCAGGTCAGCGGTCGATTGTCGATGGCCGAGGGCAGCCGGAACCCGAACTCGACCAGATTGCGCTTACGCGACATATCACCCTCGTACATGCCGCCGATCTGTGGGACGGTGACATGCGACTCGTCGATGACGAGCAGGAAGTCCTCCGGAAAATAGTCCAGCAATGTCGCGGGCGCGGAACCCGCCGGACGCCCATCGATATGACGCGAGTAGTTCTCGATGCCCGAACAGAACCCGACCTGCCGGATCATCTCCAGGTCGTACTGCGTGCGCATCCGCAATCGCTGCGCCTCCAACAGCTTGCCCTGGCGCTCCAGCTCTGCCAGCCGCTGCTCGAGTTCGGTCTCGATATCGCGGACGGCGCGTTCCATCCGCTCCGGACCTGCCACATAGTGCGTCGCCGGGAAGATCCGCACGGTATCGACCTGCCGCACCACATCGCCGGTAAGCGGATGCAGGTAGTACAGCGCCTCGATCTCGTCGCCGAAGAATTCGATGCGGACCGCGAGTTCCTCATAGGACGGGATGATCTCGACGGTATCGCCGCGCACCCGGAACGAACCGCGGGTGAAGGACATGTCGTTGCGGGTGTACTGCACGTCGACGAGCAGCCGCAGGAACGCGTCCCGATCGATCTCGGTGCCGACCTCCAACTGCACCGACCGATCCAGGTACGACTGCGGCGTACCGAGACCGTAGATGCACGACACCGAGGCCACCACAACGACATCGCGGCGCGAGAGCAGGCTCGAGGTGGCCGAATGCCGCAGCCGCTCGACATCGTCGTTGATCGAGCTGTCCTTTTCGATATAGGTATCGGTCTGCGCGATATATGCCTCGGGTTGGTAATAGTCGTAGTACGAGACGAAGTACTCGACGGCATTGTTGGGCAACATCTCTCGCAACTCATTGGCCAGCTGCGCGGCGAGGGTCTTGTTCGGCGCCATTACCAGCGTCGGCCGCTGCAACCGCTCGATGAGCCACGCGGTGGTCGCCGACTTACCGGTACCGGTAGCACCGAGCAGCACCACATCGCGCTCGCCCGCCTTGATCCGGCGCTCGAGTTCATTGATGGCCGTGGGCTGATCGCCCGCGGGGCGATGTTCGCTGACAACCTGGAACTGCCCATCGGCCCGCTCGATCTCCCCGACCGGCCGGAATTCCGAATGCGCCAGCGGAGTGCCCCGGTCCTCGTAGCCTTCCGCCGGGATTTCGGTTGCGAATGCCATGGTCCCCAGCCTAGGCCCAGGCACCGACAGATTCGCGGCCCGGCGGATCCACCAGCCGAACCACCTCCGGATCACGATCGAATAGCCGTTGCGCGATCTATCGCACCGCCACGGACCAGCGCCGATGCGCAGGCCGTTACCTGTCCTAAATGTCCGTTGCCGCAACGAAATTCGTCAAGCGCGCACCGCGGGTTCCGGGTGTAGCCTAGTTTGGTTGTCGGAACTGAGGATGAGGCCATGAGCGCTCTGATTCCATTGCTTGCCGCCGCGCCCGCTGTGACCGGAATCGCCGGTTATGTCGCGCGAGACTTACGCGGGCTGGCTCCCGCGAACCCCACAACTTCCACCGCCGCACCGGGATCCCCGATGACAACCCAACTGAGACCGCAGATAGAACACTTCAATATCGCCGAACTGACCATGACCGACCCCAAGGGTTATGTGCGGCCGATAGATCGGGTGCACATCGAACCGTGGGGTCTGTATGTGGCACGCACCGTCAACGGTCCGCGGATCCAGTACCTGGAGACCTGGCTGCTGCCCGAACTCTGGTTGCGCGTGACGATCGCGCACTACCAGCCGGGGCATCACCGCGACCTGGACTACTGCCTGCATATCGGCGAGTACACCCGGATCGAGCCGAAGCGCTGGAAGTCCATGGACCAGTACCTCGAGATCGCGGTGCGGCACGGCCGAGCGGCCCAACTGCGTGGCGTCGACGAGTTGCTGACCGCACATGCGGCCGGTCTGATCGATACCACCCATGCGCACTACGCCCTCGACCGAGCGGCCAAGACGATGGCGGGTGTGGCGGCGCACGGCCATGAGGTGGAGCCCTGGCTCGCCACGCAGGAGATCACACTGACCTGGATGTAGCCCAGCAGCCGAGCAGGCCGCCGCCATACCACTCGACGTGGCCGCAACGGCGGTAGATTCTGTTTGCATGACACAGGCACCATCAGTGGACGTGCACAGGCCCAAGGTCGAGTACTTCAACCTCGCGGAACTGACCAACACGGACCCGAAGGGCTTCATCCGGCCGGTCGAGCGCTACCGCGCCGAACCATGGGGCCTGTACATGGCGCGCACCTCGGACCATCCACAGTTCCACTACATGGAATCGTGGCTGCTGCCCGGACTTTCCATCCGGGTGACGGTCTTCCACTATCACCCGGCACACCGCCGCGATCAGGACTACTACCTCGATATCGGCCAATTCACCCAGGTCGAGCCGAAGAAGTGGAAGGCGGTGGACCACTACCTCGATATCGTGGTGCGCTCCGAGCGCGAGACCGAACTGCTCGATATCGACGAATTGCTGGCCGCGCACGCCGCTGGCCTGATCACCCTCGCCGAGGCAACGGCCGCGATCGACAACGCATCGATCGCCATCGACGGCATCGCCGCCAATGGCTACTCGCTCGAGCGCTGGCTCGACACGCTCGACATCACCCTGACCTGGCTGTAACCGCACAGCCCTCCCGGCACTGACCGGATTCCTCGCCAGCCCTTGACAGGCCGGTGCCTGTCGGCGCACTATTTAACCAATCAGTTAATTAGCCAACTGGTTTAATATATCCATGACGGACGACCGGACCATGACGGACAACTCCAAGGCCGACGACCTCAGCCGAACCTTCGCCGCACTCGCGGACCCGACCAGGCGAGCCATCCTCGCCCGGCTCGCCGAGGGCGAAGCGAGCGTCACCGAACTCGCGGAACCGTTCGCCATGAGCCTGCCCGCGATCTCGAAACACCTGAAGGTGCTCGAGCGCGCCGGGCTCATCACCCGTGGCCAGCACGCGCAATGGCGCCCGTGCCGACTGGAGGCGGCGCCGCTCGGCGCGGCCACCGATTGGCTGGACCGGTACCGGAAATTCTGGGACGCCCGTTTCGATCGGCTCGACGAACATCTGCGACGAATACAGCAAAAGGACACCCCATGACCTCGAAGCCACCCGATCTCACAACGCTGCCCCAGGGCGATGTGCGCCTGCTCGACACCGAATTGGCCCAGCGGCTACTGGCGGCGAATATCCCGGCGCGGCTGGCCTGCACCGCGGCCGACGGCACACCGCGAGTGCTGCCGATCAATTTCTGGTGGAACGGCACCGAGGTAGTCATGGCCGGTTTCGCACCGTCGAAGAAGGCGAAGATGCTGCGGGTCAGACCCGATGTCGCCATTACCATCGACACCAATTCCGCACCGCCCGAGACATTACTGATCAGGGGACGCGCCGAGGTATCCGAAATGGACGGGCTCGCACCGGAATACGCGGCCGCCATGCGCAAGGGTGGCGCGGATACGGTCGCCGACTACCTCACCTTCCTGACCGAACTGGCGCCGCGGATGGAGCGAATCGTGGTGCGGCCCAACTGGGTCGGCCTGATGGACTTCCGCACCAGATTCCCCGAGGGCGCCCCCGATTGGATGACCGGTGCCGACAGCCGCGCACCCCACCCCGAACACGAGGAGACGACACTGTCATGAGCGAGCGATCCATCAACACAGCCGAGCGCGAATTCACCATCGTCCGAGTCTTCGACGCCCCGCGCGAGCTGGTCTTCCAGGCCTGGCTCGATCCCGACCAGCTGGCAGAATGGGCTGGGCCAGAAGGCTTTTCGACACCACGCGACAGCATCGTGGTGGAGCCGAGAGTCGGCGGCCGCTATGCGTCGGCCATGGTCGCCGACGCCGACGGCACCAGCTTCCCGAGCGCGGGGGTGTTCCGGGAGATCACCGAACCCGAACGCCTGGTCTTCACCTGGGGCGATCCGACCGGCGACGGCAGCGCCGAGCGCGAATCGGTGATCACGGTGACCTTCGACGAAACCGCTGACGCCAAGACCACCATGACCTTCCACCTACTCGCCCCCGGACCGCTGAGTCCCGAGGACGACGCCAAGCGGGGCTGGGGGCAGAGCCTGGACCGACTGGCCACACTGTTCTGATCGTCCGAAAAGCCTTCGCGCAGATCAGTGTTCGACGCTGTCCCGCCAGGCCGCGGCCCGAGTGTAGGCAGCGTCGAACCATGGCTCCTTGACATCCAGGTAGGCCAGCGTGGCCGCGTCCCCGGTCAACCCGGCGGCCTTGGCCGCACCCTCGCGCTTGATCTCCAGATACTCCGCGCGCACCGCCGCGTCGGCGCGCAGCCAGTCCCGAAAAAGCAATGCGAACTCCTGACCGGGTGAGCCCGCGACTCGAATATGCACATTGGCCAGCCGCCCCGGATCGGCGCTCTGGTGAAATCGCTTGGCCCACAATGCTGTATCGGTACCCGCCGGATCTGTCGCCGTCGGTTTCGGATTATCGCCGGTGGTATCCGGACGAACCGGAAAACCAGCCGCACCCAACGCATCCCGCAGTCCGTCGGCGGCGGCCATATCCGCGACGGTAATCTGCAGATCGATCACATCCTTGGCGGGCAATTCGGGCACCGAGGTCGAACCGATGTGATCGATCCGCGACGCCACCGGACCGCAGGCCACCCACAGCCGGGCGATGAGCCGCTGCGCCTGTGCCGCCCACTCCGGATCGGCGGGTACCAAGCGCACCTCTTTCCGCGGCGCCGGTGTCCCGGTGCGCAGACCGGCCTCGAACGGCACCAGCCGTTCCGCCCACAATTGCCGGATCACCGGTTCGATCTCCCCCGGCGCGCCGCTATTGTCCAACAACACATCCGCGGCGGCACGCCGCTGTTCATCGGTGGCCTGCGCCGAAATACGTGCCCGCGCATCCGATTCGGAAACGCCCCGGAATTCCACCAAGCGCCGTATACGAATTTCCGCGGGCACGTCGACAATCAATACGAGATTCATCAGCGGTACGAGGCCGTTCTCGACCAACAGCGGAATATCTTGAACAAGAATCGCATTCGCCGGTGCAGCGGCAATTAATTCCGCGGTGCGTTTACCGACCAACGGATGGACAATGGAATTCAGCGTCGCGCGCGCCTCGTCGTTCCCGAATGCCTTGGCCGCCAGCGCGGGGCGGTCCAGGGTGCCGTCGGCGGCGAGGATATCGGGCCCGAACGCCTCGACCAACGCCGCAAGGCCCTCGGTACCCGGTTCGACGACCTCTCTGGCGATCACGTCGGAGTCGACGATCACCGCGCCGAGCTCGGCGAGAATCCGCGCCACCGTCGACTTGCCCGCTCCCATGCCTCCGGTGAGGCCGATCCGCAACATTCGACCAGTCTCGCATCCGCGAGCACCCACCGAACGAACGCCCTGGCCCGCGAACCGCACCCAATCGCGGTGAATACCCACTCGCGCCGCGCATTCCACCATCTGAAACGCCATTTGCCCGATCCGTGACTCCGTCGAGACCATCTCGCAACATTTCCGATCGAATAGCGGACGCGAGCGACAACTTTCCGACACGCCAAGGCAATTACTTGCGCAAAATACTCTGCCGAGCACTTTCGTTCGGCTAATCTTCGCCGAGGCGATCCAGGCCAGTACCAGCAAAGCAAAGGACCACCATTGGGCACCAAAATCAACCAGGCGGGTCGCCACCGTCTGGGAAGAGCGGGGGGCATGCACTGCATCAAGCACCCCGCCGTCGCGGCTGCGCTCGCTGAGCACCGCCGTTCATGGTTCACCGCGCTGATCAGCCCCGCGCGGCACAGCTTCGCCGCCATGCGAAAACGCTCCGCTGCGGCGACGGCGTACTGGGCACCTGCGACCGCCAACTGAGCCCAGCCGCCCATCCGGCCAAAGACTTCCAGTGACCCAGCCCAATCGGAGCTGGGTCACTTTGTGCTGCCGCCACCAGCCGCATCATCCTGACAGTCACTTGCACTTTCTCCGCACCCCTCCTTACGATGGCTGAAAATATCTGAGAGTGACTCTCAGGTTGCTATGTTCTGGAGGGGCGATGGCTCAGCTGACCGCAACCGGACCTGGCTCAGCGGAGTCCGTCAGCTCAGGGAAACCGGGCGCCGTCGGTCGGTGGGGAGTCCTGATGGCCCGCCATCGGCGCATCGTGCTCGGCGCATGGCTGCTGTTCGTCATTGCCTGCGGATCGGCCTATCCGGCCCTGCACGACCGCCTCAGTACCCCCGACTATTCGGTCCCCGGCTCCGAATCGGTTGCCGTCGATCACCTTGTGGCCGAACACTTCGCGCGCTTCGGCACCGAGCAGGACCTCATCGTCTTCCATTCCGCCCAGCACACGGTCGACACACCGGAATTCCGTGCGGTGCTGGATCGGGCACTCGGCACAACCCGCGCTACCGCGGGGGTAGCGGGGGCAATCGGACCGTTCGAAGGCAATGCGGCGGCCCAGATCTCGGCCGACCGGCATACCGCCTTCGGCATTGTCGGCGTGAACGGCGAGACACCCGAACGCGTCGAGATCGCCAGAGAGCTGCAAACCGAGCTGGCGGCCGCCTCGGGTTCCGGTGTCGAGGTCATGATGACCGGATTCGCGCCAGCACAGGCCGACCTCATCGAGATCGAGACCGCCGATATGCAGCGCGCCGAAGCCATCGGCCTGCCGGTGGCGACCGCGGTGCTGGTGCTCGCCCTCGGCGCGGTGGTCGCGGCCACCCTGCCCATTACGGTCACCGCGGCGGGCATCGCGGTCGCCGTCGGGGCGCTATTCGGCCTGACCACCTTCCTCACCTTCGATTCGCTGGTGCTCTCGGTGGCCACCATGATCGCGACCGGCACCGCGATCGACTACGCGATGTTCATTGTCAGCCGATTCAACGAGGAGCTGACCCGTCGCGGCGTGCGCGACCGAAAATCCACCGAGGCCATCGCGGCGGCGGTCGGCACCGCCATCGATACGACCGGCCGCACCATCCTCGCGTCGGGATTCATCGTGATGATCTCGCTGTGCGCGCTGTCGGTGGTCGGACTGCCGATGCTGAACGGCGTCGCGACCGGCGTGGTGGTCGCGGTCATCGCCACCCTGATCGCGGCATTCACCCTGCTGCCCGCATTGCTGGCGACATTGGGTCCGGCGGTGAATCGCGGTGCGCTGCCGGTCCGGCTGCGACCGGCCGAGGTCCGATCCGCGGCGGCATCGAATGCGTGGGCCCGGTGGGCGCATACCGTAATGGGACGCCCCGTGCTCTTCGGCGCGATCGGTGTCGGCCTGCTGCTTGCCGCGGCGGCACCGATCACCGGCATCCGCTACGGCGTCGATATGGGGCTCAGCTCGCTGGCGGATCGACCGACCGGGCAGGCGACCGAACTCGTCCAGCAGAACTTCGGGCCCGGTCTGCTCGCACCGATCGAGGTGGTCCTCACCGGCCCGGATGGCGGACCGCTCAGCGACGAAACCCGTTCCGACACCAACCGATTCGTCGCCGAGCTGGCCCGTGATCCGCGCATTGCCACGGTGCTGCCGCAGCAGGCGGATGGCAGAGCGCTCGCCGTCGTGGTCCCCAAGGCCGCATTCGATTCGACTGCGGCCACCGATGTGGTCGCCGATATTCGTTCTCGTGCAGCGGCTCTCGATGGTGTCGAGGTTCGGGTCGGCGGAACTTCCGCATCGTTCGCCGATGTGTCGCACCGGATCACCGCCCGCTTCCCATGGGTGATCGCACTCGTGCTGACGGTATCGCTGGCATTCCTGATCGTCGCGTTCCGCAGTATCGTATTGGCGCTCAAGGCGATTCTGCTGAATCTGCTCGCCACCGGCGCCGCGCTCGGCCTCACCGTCGCGGTATTCCAGCATGGCATCGGCGAATCCGCGCTCGGATTCCACAGCACCGGATTCCTGCAGGTGTATCTGCCGATGCTGGTCTTCGCGGTGCTGTTCGGCCTGTCCATGGATTACGAGGTATTCCTGATCCGGCGGATGAAGGAGCACTGGAACGAATCCGGCGACAATACCGCCGCGGTCGCCGATGGGCTGCAGCGCACCGCGCGGCCGATCACCGCGGCGGCCGCCATCATGGTCGCGGTCTTCGCCAGCTTCCTGACCGCGAATGTGCTGGAGCTGAAGCAGATCGGGTTCGCACTGGCCGTGGCCATTACGATCGATGCGGTGCTGGTCCGGCTGGTGTTGGTGCCCGCGTTCATGCAGTTGTTCGGCCGGTGGAACTGGTGGCTGCCGTGGTTCGGCAAGCGTCCGGTCCCGCGCGCGCTGGCAGCCAGCGCGACTAGCGGAACATGACCTCGATCGAATCGACGATCGATCCGATGGCCGTGGTATAGACATCCTTGAGACGCTCGGTGAAACCCGTTGCGGCCCAATGGTCCAGGGCCGCAACACAACCCCACACCCCGGCCGCCGCCGCGATGCCGATGGCCAGATCGTCGGAGCTGCGGCCGGTCCGCGCGGCGAACAGCAGTCGGAATTGGTCTGCCATATCCCGCATCTGGCGGGTTTGGCCATCTCGGATCTCCGGAATCGAGACCACATACTGCAGGCGCCTGCGGATCCGGAGTTCGGATTCCGGGGTCAGCAATGACTCGATCAGCACCGGCACGATCAGCCGCGCGACCCGCACCAACTCGGCGGGCTCGACGATTTCGCCACCGCCCGCGGTCCGCATCACATCCAGCACCCGGGGATCGGCCTCGTCGTAGAGAACCAGCATTTCCTTGGTGCCGAAATACCGGTAGACCGAACTGGGCGATACACCGGCCGCCGCCGCGACACGCTCCACCGTCACATTGCGGTACCCGTGCTCGTCGAACAGATCCAGCGCCACCTGCTGGATGCGGCTCATCGCCTCGATCTTCCTGCGCTCCCAGGCGGTCGAGGGATACTCCACGGCGGACTCCGACATCAGGGCAAGAATACCCGCGGCTTACCCCCGCACGATGCCGCTCGGCCTGCGTCGCGTGCCGGGCTGCTGGGTCGGCATCTGGTTGGGCGGCACCGGATACGGAACACCGGTGGTCGCGGTGCCCAGCGCCACATTCGGCCCGCATTGGGCGACCGCGGCATCCATCTTCGGCTTCGGATCGCTCAGCACCGGCTTGGCCGCATTGGGTGTCGTGCCGAAGTCGAAGGTCGAGGTCATATCGCCGGTGACACTGCGCCGCCATGGCGTCAGATTCGGCACTTCGACGCCGAACCGGGTTTCCAGCAGTCGCAGCTGGGAGGTGTGGTCGAAGGTCTCCGAGGCGACGAGCCCACCCCGGCTGTAGGGCGAAATCACCAGGCCGGGAACGCGATAGCCCAGACCGATCGGACCCGAGATGCCATTCGACGACTTCACCCGATCCAACGGCACGGTGACGAATTCACCCGGCGTACCCGCCGGTGCGGTCGGCGGGGTGACATGGTCGAAGAAGCCGCCGTTCTCGTCGTAGCTGATGATCAGCGCGGTCTTCTCCCACACCTTCGGATTGGAGGTGAGGATATCGAGCAGCTGCACGATGCCGTACGCGCCGAAGGCCGCGGGCAGGGCGGGATGTTCGCAGTTGATCAGCGACGGGATCACCCAGGAGACGGCGGGCAGGGTGTCGTTGGCGACGTCGGCCTGAAAGTCGTTGGGGTACACCGGTGCCAGACCACGCCGCGCCAGTTCGGAATTCGGATCCGCCGATTGCGTGAAGCAGCCGAGCATGCCGTCCAGGATCACCGAGGACAGCGGGCCGACATCGCGGTTGTTGTAGATCTTCCAGCTGACACCCGCCTCGGACAGATTCTCCGGGTAGGTCCGCCAGCTGTACACGTGCTGCGGGATCAGGGTGGGCGTTTCCAGCAGCGGTCCGCCCGCCACCCCGTCCGGGTCGATGGTGGCGCTGATCCAGTACAGACGGTTCGGGTCGGTGGGGCCCAGGACCGAACAGTGGTAGTTATCGCAGATGGTGAACGCATCCGCGAGCTCGTGGTGGATCGGAATATCCTCGGGCAGGTAGTAGCCCATGGCCGCGGGGGCATTGGCCGGGCCGACGCTGGCGATGGACATCGGCATCCACTGGTCATTAGCGCCGCCGTTCCAGGCCCGGTGCATACCAGCCCAGGTGTGGTCGGGATCGTTGATGCATTCGCCGTCAAGGGTCGCGCCACGGGTGGTGTCCAGGCGGAACGGGTTGACGAAACCGTCCACGCTGGGGCCGACGCCGGGCGCCCAGCCGTACTGCTGCCAGGCCTTCGACGCCTCGCCGAAGCCGCGGACACCGGATATGGTGCCGAAATAGTGATCGAAGGAACGGTTTTCCTGCATGAGCAGGACGAAGTGTTCGATATCGCCGAGCCCGCCGGTGCCCGCCGGATCGGCGGCATAGGCGCGCTCGATGATCGGATTCGCCCAGGACGCCAATGCGCCGACCGCTCCGGCCGCGGCAGCCTTCGCCAGGAACTGCCTCCGGTTGAGACCGCTGAACGGACTCGCTGCGCACATACGTGCTGTTCCTTCCCTCGTGACCAGGTCCGACGGGCTCGATCGAGCCGGGCGCCGCCTATTCGCCTGCACCCTACCGCGAAGTAGATCACGCTTCCCGGTGAAGTTGGTCAATCGTCCGACATATCGCTATAACGCCGCTTACGTGCGCCGGAGCCAACGCGAGCCGATGTCGCACGACGCGATTCCAGTCGGCGTGGCGCACGCAGCCGACGGCCGGACCGGGCAGTCGAGACGATCTGCGGCACAACCTATTCGCCGAGCCGGGGCTTGCTGGACTCGGGGACGGATCGTCCCGACGACCACGCTTCGATTACCCCCGTCCACTGACCGATGAGCGCGGACAGCCCGGACAAGTCGCCGCCCAGCTGATAGGTCTTGAGTTCGGCGGGCGTCGGCAACTGTGCGACGATCTGCGGCAGCGAATCGACCAGCTGCGCTCGAGTCGCCGAGGCCGAGCGCTGATTGGTATTCTCGATCCGAATCCGATCGCGTTCCAGATCGAGCAGCGCGTCATCATGGGCCGCCCGCGAACGCCTGGCCGCGACGGCGATTTCACCGTCGAGCTCGAGCTGTCGCAATTCCAGTGTCCTGCGCAGGTTTTCGGCCCGCTCCGCATGCTGTTCGCGCTCCAACCGCAAGGCGTGCAGCGCGGTCTCCTGTGCGAGATCGGCGACCGCGCGTTCGTCATCGTGCTCACGGGTCGTGCGCCGCAACCGTTCCGCGGTCTCCCGGTCGAATCGCGTGGCCTCGTTGCGAGCGCGCAGTTCGGCCAGTTCGCGTTCGTTCTCGATCCCGCGCTCTTCGGCAGCCCGATTCGCTTCGGTTTCGCGAGCCGAAAGCACCTCTTGCGCAGCGAGTTCCGCGAGCCGGGCGATCTGGTTCTGAGCACTGCGGTAGGGCTTCTGCAGGTTCTCCCACAGCGTCGAGGAGCTGACCACCGCCTCCTTGATCTGCACCGTAACAATGCGCAAGCCGAGTCCACGATCACTGTCCGCCTTGGCATTTCGATCGGCGCTGCCTTCGGCGACCGCGCGCAGGCGTGCGGTCAGCTCCTCGATGATGGGCTGCTTATCACTGAGCACATCGCGCACGCCCATCGTGGAGACCTTGTCCTTGATCGCCGCCTCTGCCTGCTCGCGTAGCTGAATATTGACCAGCCGCATGGGATCTTCGTCATCGGAGAAGTCGAGCTTGCGGTAGGCCGTGCCGAAATCCTCGATGATCCACTGCACATAACCCTGCACCAGCACACCCTGCAATTCGCTGCAGATGCAGTAGGCATTGATGAGAATCGTCTGCATCGCACCCGGCACAACGAGATACGAGTCCGTCGCGGGGTTGAAGCGAAATGATACGCCGAGTCCGATATGCAGCGGTTCGGCGCGACCGCGGCGGGTGTGCACGACAAAGGCATTGGGCGGCACCAAAACCGTTTGCCAGCGCCAGAATCCGGCGACCCGGACCTCCACCGGACCGGGACCGCTGCCCTCCGGTGTGGGCCCGACCCGATCGGCCCGTTTCGCCATCGCACCGCGTCGCACCGGACCACCCGGCGCGGCCGGTGCCCCGGCGGCCACCCGCGGTGCCGGTGCGGCCGCGGGCTTGCGCGTACGCAGATCCCCCGCCAGCGCCGCCTGCTGCGCCACCACTTGGTCGAGATAGTCATTCTTGCCCGGATTGCTCCCCATGACCGGGCACATTACCGGCGAATCCGGTGAACTACCTGGCGAATTCAGTTGACGCACAACCAACGTGCAGGGCCGGGAACGACCGCACCAGCCATCGCTGAAAGCCGTCGCGCACCGAATAACAAAGGCCCCGGTCCGATCGGACCGGGGCCTTTGTTAGTGCTCTACCCGAATCAGGCGTTGCCGGAGAGCTTCTCCCGCAGGGCCGCGAGCTGGGCGTCGCTGGCCAGCGAACCGCCGGCGGGCTCGGCCTGGCTGGACGAGGAGGACTGCGCACCGCTCTCGGAGGAGTAGTTCGACGCGCCGCCGCCGTTCGCGGCCTCGGCCGCGGCGTCGGCCGCCATCTTCTCCATCTGCGCGGTGTGCATCTTGTGGCGACGCTCCGCCTCGGCGTAGCGGCCTTCCCACTCTTCGCGCTGCTTGTCGAAGCCCTCGAGCCACTCGTTGGTGTCGGGGTCGAAGCCTTCGGGGAAGATGTAGTTGCCCTGGTCGTCGTAGCTGTCGGCCATGCCGTACTTCGACGGGTCGAACTCGGCGTGGTAGTCCTCGTTCGCCTGCTTCAGCGACAGCGAGATCCGGCGACGCTCCAGGTCGATGTCGATGACCTTGACCATCGCGTCGTCGCCGACCGCGACAACCTGGTCCGGCACCTCCACGTGGCGCTCGGCCAGCTCGGAGATGTGCACCAGGCCCTCGATGCCCTCTTCGACACGCACGAACGCACCGAACGGAACCAGCTTGGTGACCTTGCCCGGCACGATCTGGCCGATCGCGTGGGTGCGGGCGAACTGACGCCACGGGTCTTCCTGGGTGGCCTTGAGCGACAGCGAAACCCGCTCGCGGTCCAGGTCGACGTCGAGCACCTCGACGGTGACCTCGTTGCCGACCTCGACAACCTCGGACGGGTGGTCGATGTGCTTCCAGGACAGCTCGGAGACGTGCACCAGACCGTCGACGCCGCCCAGGTCCACGAAGGCACCGAAGTTGACGATCGAGGAGACCACACCCTTGCGGACCTGGCCCTTCTGCAGCTGGTGCAGGAACTCGCTGCGGACCTCGGACTGGGTCTGCTCGAGCCAGGCGCGGCGGGACAGGACCACATTGTTGCGGTTCTTGTCGAGCTCGATGATCTTGGCCTCGATCTCCTTGCCGACGTACGGCTGGAGGTCGCGGACGCGACGCATCTCGACCAGCGAGGCGGGCAGGAAGCCGCGCAGACCGATGTCGAGGATCAGGCCGCCCTTGACGACCTCGATGACGGTGCCCTTGACGGCCTCGTCCTTCTCCTTGAGCTCCTCGATGGTGCCCCACGCACGCTCGTACTGCGCCCGCTTCTTCGACAGGATCAGGCGGCCTTCCTTGTCCTCCTTGGTGAGAACAAGAGCCTCGACCTCATCGCCCACGGAAACGACCTCGTTGGGGTCGACATCGTGCTTGATGGAGAGTTCGCGAGAGGGGATGACGCCTTCGGTCTTGTAACCGATGTCGAGCAGGACCTCGTCACGATCGACCTTGACGATGGTTCCTTCGACGATGTCGCCGTCGTTGAAGTACTTGATCGTGGCGTCGATGGCGGCGAGGAAGTCCTCGGCGGAGCCGATGTCGTTGACGGCTACCTGCGGCGAGGTGACGGTGGTGGGCATATGTCGGTTTGCTCCGGACGGATTGTGGTCGGTTGCGGACATTGGAACTTTCGGTACGCTGCGAACTCACCGCGATGACGCGACGTGACGGACATAATGAACGTACCGCACGCAAACGCTTGTGAAACTCAGCACGAGCGCTCTGTTACTTCAGTACAGTCGCCGTCGCAGACTGTTACTGCAACGACACCGGTACGCCAGTACCCTGGACACTCGCTGGTTCAGCGTACGCGACCTTGGTCCAGCCGGGCAAACCGGTCCACACGCCACGCCGCACTAGGCTATCGGCGTGTCGGAAGATCGCCATGCGCAAGCAAACGCACTGCTCGGAACCACCGGAACCGCGCGGACCCGGATCGGCTCGGTTGCCAGCCAGCAGGCCAGCCGCCGCTGGTGGGACGCCGATGCCACCCAGTATCACGAAACACACGCCGATTTTCTCGGCGTGGACTCTCCGAGCGGCGAATTCATCTGGTGCCCGGAGGGCCTGCACGAGGGCGATCACCACTTCCTCGGCGAGATCGCGGGCAAACGGATCCTGGAGATCGGGTGCGGATCCGCGCCGTGTTCGCGCTGGTTGGCCGGGCAGGGCGCGCAGGCGATCGGGCTGGACCTCTCGATGGGGATGCTCGAGCGGGGGCTGGCGGCAATGGCATGCGGCGGGCCGCAGGTGCCGCTGGTACAGGCGGGGGCGGAGGCATTGCCCTTTGCCGACGCATCGTTCGATATCGCCTGTTCGGCCTTCGGCGCGGTGCCGTTCGTCGCGGATTCCGAATTGGTGATGCGTGAGGTCGCGCGGGTGTTGCGGCCCGGTGGCCGGTGGGTGTTCTCGGTGAACCATCCGATGCGGTGGATTTTTCCGGACGATCCCGGCCCCGCGGGGCTGACCGCCTCGATTCCGTATTTCGACCGCACGCCCTATGTAGAGGTCGACGACGATGGCACGCCGACCTACGTCGAACACCACCGCACGATCGGTGACCGGGTGCGCGAGATCGTGGCCGCCGGGCTGGTGCTGGATGACATCGTGGAACCGGATTGGCCGGAATGGCTCGACCGCGAGTGGGGGCAGTGGAGTCCACTGCGCGGCGAACTGTTCCCCGGAACCGCCATTTTCGTCACCCACAAACCGGCTCGCGACTGAGGCTCACCCCGGGAACGCGGGCAGGGCCGCGAAATTCGGATCGATGCGGGCGGCAGGGCAGGTCCGCGCCACCCACCGGCGGGCGCGGGAGAGCGGGTGCTCGGGGAACCGGTCGTCCCAGCGGTGGTCATCGGCCGCGTTAAAGGGCAGTGCACCTTGGAGACCGGGTGCGTACGGATGCGGCGGGTACATATTGTCGAAGCCGATCTCCAGCGCCAGCACCGCCTCACGGATTCCGGTGGTGCCGGTCTCCGGGCACAGGATCTGCAGGACCGCACTGCAGTTCGTCTTCGGCACGGTGAGCGATGCGGCGAAGACGAGCCCCGTCGGCTGATCGGGCAGCCGCATCTTCTGCAGCCGCAGCAGGGCGGGCTGCGAATCGACTCCGACAATGAAAGCCTCGATGAGACAGCCGCTTTCGGCGTGGATCTCGGCGAGTCTGCGGCGCAACGTATCCAGATCGGTCAGTGGTGCGGGCAGGTCGGGCACCAGATCGAAGTAGGACAGTTGAACGATGTCCCCGGTCGCGGGATCGCGCCAGACACTGGTATCGAGCTGCTGTAATCCGCTGGTGTCGAACGATATTGGCACCCGATCACGCTACCCGGGTCCACCTGCCGGAGTCCGCGGCAACGATCACGTGTAGGTGATCCCGGCCAAATGCGGTGCGCCGACACTGCTGTCGCTCGTGCTCTGCATCGCCTAGCGCACGCAATGCGACGACGCCGAATACCTCGCATCCGGTGTTTTCTACGGTTCGGGAGCGCCCGGATCAGATAGCGGCCGAACGAACTTCGGTGAGCAGTGCGGCACGCGCGTCGCTGATGTGCGAGCCCAGGTCACCGCCGGTGTTCAGCCAGATTTCGTAGCCAGCGAAGAAACTGGCCATGCCGACCTTGGCCCACAGCAGCGGCCGCACATCGGTGCCGACCTCCACGCCCATCCGGCGCGCAAGGTGTTCGGCGAGTAGGGATTCCACCGCGTTCCGCTTGGCGAGTTCACGCGCCTGCAGGGCCGGGGTGGCCGCGATCAGCGCGTCGCGCGCCCGCATGTCGGCGAGGCGGTCGCTGAAGTGTTCGACCAGCGGACCGATGACCGCGGCCATGGTCTCCTCTGGAGATTCCTCGGCGGGGCGGGCGGCCAGCAGCCGCGCCAGTTCCGCGCGATGCTCGTCGTCCTCAGCGAAGAGCAGTTCGTCCTTGCTCGGGTAGTAGCGGTGCAGGGTGCGCGTCCCGACGTCGGCCTCGGCGGCGATATCCGCAACGGTCACGGCGTCGTAGCCGTGTTCGACGAATAGCCGCAGCGCGGCATCGGCGATCGCCCGCCTGGTCCGCTCTTTCTTCCGATCCCGCAATGACATTCAAATATTGTCGCACAGGCTGCCGTATGGCAGACTATGCCATATGGCAACAAGTGACAGAACTGTTGTGATCACCGGTGGTACCAGCGGGCTCGGCCGCGAATGCGCCAGGACGCTCGCCGCCGATCCGCGATGGACAGTCGTCGTCACCGGGCGCGACGCCGACCGGGCACGAGCCGAAGCCGCCACCATCGGCGCGCGCGGAATGGCGCTCGACCTCGGCGCACTCACCTCGGTGGCGCATTTCGCCGACGAATTGGGCCGCGGCGGGCTGCCGCCGTTGCGCGCGCTGGTGTGCAATGCCGGACTCCAGTTCACCCAGCGCAGCTACACCGAGGACGGCGTCGAGGCAACCTTCGGCGTCAACCATCTCGGACACCTCGCACTGGTCCAAGCACTGCTGGACGACCTGGTCGCCCCCGCCCGCATCGTTTTCGTCAGCTCGGGCACGCATGATCCGGATCAGTTCACCGGCATGCCGCATCCGCTGGAAACCAGCGTTCACCGACTCGCCTATCCGCCCGAACCGACCGAATCCGCGCAGCGCGACGGCCGCCGCCGCTACACCACCTCGAAATTGGCCAACGTGCAGACCACCTACGAATTGGCCCGGCAGCTCAGGACACGCGGTATCACGGTGAATGCGTTCGATCCGGGACTGATGCCGGGCACCGGTCTCGCCAGGGATGCCGGGGCGGCCGCACAACTGTTGTGGCGCACGGTCGCCCGGGGTCTGGTGCTACTGCCCGGCGTGAATACGCCGCGCCGCTCGGGCGCCGATCTGGCCCGACTCGTCACCGATCCGGCACTCGCCGAGGTGACCGGTCAGTATTTCGTCGGCCACACCGCGAAGCCGTCATCGAAGGCTTCCTATGACCGCGCCGCGCAACATGCGCTATACACCGACAGCCTGGAACTGCTCGGCGAGCTCACGCGCTGACGCATCACCGGATGCGAATACCGACGATGCCGAACACCGGTCGGTGTTCGGCATCGTTGCGGCAGAGCACATTTCGCTACCCCCGGCTACTCCTCGACCGGCTTCGTCTTCGGACCGCGACCCGCCTGTTTCAACGCCAGACGCAATGCGTATTCGATTTGGGCGTTGATGCTGCGCAGGTCGTCGGCAGCCCACTGGGCGATGGCCTCGTGTATCGACGGGTCGAGGCGTAGCAGGATCTTCTTGCGCTCGGCCATGTGCGACTCAGGCGTAGAGCGAGCCGGTATTGACGACGGGCTGGGTGGCTCGGTCACCGCAGAGGACGACCAGCAGGTTCGAGACCATGGCGGCCTTGCGTTCCTCGTCGAGTTCGACAACGCCCTGTTCGGCGAGCCGGTCCAGTGCCAGACCGACCATGCCCACCGCACCCTCGACAATGCGGGTGCGCGCGGCGACCACCTGCGCCGCCTGCTGCCGCACGAGCATGGCCTGGGCGATCTCCGGCGCGTAGGCGAGGTGGGTGATCCTGGCCTCGATGACCTCGATGCCCGCCAAATCGGTGCGCTCACGCAGTTCGATGGTCAATTCCTCGGCCACTTCGGTACCGTCACGCAGGCTGGTGGTGTCCTTGTCGTGCGCGTCGTACGGGTGGGTGGTCGCCAGATGCCGCACCGCCGCCTCGGACTGGGTCTCCACGTATTCCGTGTAGTCGTCGACCGAGAACGCGGCCTTGAAGCTGTCGACCACCCGGTAGACCACGACGGCGGCGATCTCCACCGGGTTGCCGTCGGCATCGTTGACCTTGAGCTTCTGGGTCTCGAAGTTGCGCACCTTCAGCGAGATGCTGCGGCGGTCCGTCAGCGGCACCACGGAGAAGAAGCCGGGTTCGCTGAGCGAACCGACATAGCGGCCGAAGAACTGAACGACCTTGGCCTCATTGGGATTTACCACCGTGAGCCCGGTCGCCGACAGCAGGAGCACCACCACCACAACGGTTGCGACGATCGCGCCGACCAGAGCAGGCACATTGTCGTGGTTCGCCGCCGCGGCATAGCCAGCGATGGCTCCGCCACCGATCAGCAGCGTGAGCACAAACCAGGACACCAGCACGATAAAGCCGTTGATGTGGAAGGCCGACCGAAGCTCCATGACATCCTCCGAGTATCAAAGTGATATCACGAAGATAGCATCGAAGCGGGTGCCGCGCACTCCCGCTTTCGTGCGTTCACGGCAATGACGAAGCCCCGCACGGATTCGACCCGTGCGGGGCTTCGGTTGGTGCAGCCGCCGGAACGGCCCACGTGTCAATTCGCTGGCTTGATATTGCGGTTGAAGCGGAACATGTTGCGCGGATCGTACTTCGCCTTCAGCGCGGTCAGTCGCGCATAGGTATCCGGCGCATAGCCACCCCGGGTCTGCGCTTCGTCGGCGGCGGCACCCGCGCCGTAGAGGAAGTTCAGACTGTGGCCGACGGTCCACGGCGCGAGCGCCGCGCGCACCACCGCATGATCCTCGGGGGCCGCGTCGCCCGCATCCGGTCCGGGCATGGTGATGACGCGGACGATGTACTCGGCGTCACGATTGTCCACTGCGATGCCCGCGGGGCCGCCGCGGCGCAGCGCTCCGCCGAGATGCCGGATGTCGACAACCGCCTCGATCGGCGATTCGGGTCCGGTGGCAGCGAGCAAGGCCGACAACGTTTCTCCGGTCAACTCACCCAGCAGCGCATTGGTGGCGGCGTAGGCATGCGGATGATCCGGATCGCTGTGGATGGTGTGCGATTCGGTGTACGGCATGACCCGCAGGTCGTCCTTCAGCCGATCCCCGACCGCACGCAGCGGGGCCACCAGCCGCTCCCCGTCCTCGCCGGATCCGTTGTAGGCAATTCGGATCGAGGCGACGTAGCGCCCGCGCAGCGGTTCCGGAATCTGCGGGATGGGCGGGAAGGTCATGACGGTGACCGTCGAGGTCAGCTCCTCGGGAAGCGTTGCGGTCCAGTCCTTCCACACCTCGAGGGCGTGCTCGACCAGCGGAGTGTCGAAGACCAGCTGGCCGCCGTAAACGCTGGCAACCGGCACGAGCTCCAGTTCCAGCGCGGTCACCACGCCGAAGTTGCCGCCGCTGCCCAGCACCGCACCGAAGAGTTCGTCACCGGGTGTCACGGTGCGCATCCGACCATCGGCGGTGACGATTTCAATGACGCGCACGTGTTCGGCCGCATAGCCGAATTGCCTTGCCAGCAGACCCAATCCGCCACCCAGGCTGTAGCCGACCACGCCGACCGATGGCGAGGACCCGTTCAGCGGTGCGAGCCCATACTGCGCAGCGGCCTCGACCAACGCGCCCGCACGCACTCCCGCACCGACCCGGGCGGTCCGGGTCTGCGGGTCGATCCGGATATCGGTCATTCTGCGGGTGCTGATCAGCACACCACCGTCGGCCGCAACCGAGAGCCCGTGCCCGGTCGCCTGAACCGCCACCGAAAGCCCATTGCGCGCCGCGTATTCCACCGCGCTGCGCACATCCTCGGCGTGCACCGCGCCGACGACCAGCGCGGGACGATGAGTGTACGCCGCCTGGAAGCCAGCGACCTCCGCGTCGTATCCGGTGTCGCCAGGGCGGAAAACGGGGCCGGTAAAGGTGTCGATGTCGATGGTCTGCTCTGCCGTGTTTGCCATGCCTTAGACGATGCCCGCACTCGAATCAGAAGTACAACAGATAGTTCTGCTCGCAGCTATAATCGATAGTTATGGAATTGCGCCAGCTCCGCTACTTCGTGACCGTGGTCGAGGAGGCCAATTTCACCCGCGCCGCTGCCCGGCTGCACTTGGCCCAGCCCGGGCTGAGCGCACAGATCCGCCAGCTGGAACGTGAACTGGGACAACAGCTTCTCGATCGCGGCAGCCGCGCGGTGACACCGACCGAAGTGGGCGCGGCGGTGCTGTCGCATGCCAAGGCCGCCCTTGCGGCGACCGAACGGATCACCGCGACGGTCGACGAATTCACCGGACTGCTGCGTGGACACGTCCGCGTCGGCAGTATCTCCGGCACCGCGACCGAGGATTTCGATATCGCCGCGGTGCTGGCGGATTTTCACGACGACCACCCACAGGTCGGCATCAGCCTGACCGAGGACACCTCCGAACGCATGCTGGCGGCGGTGCGCAACGGTGAACTCGATATCGCGCTGATCGGGTTGACCGGGGCGGAGATCGGCGCCGATATCGGTATCGATGTGGTGCTCGATACACCGGTGGTCGCGGCGGACGGGTCGAGCAACACGGCGGACGACAACGGCCACGCCGCGATCGCACTCACCGAACTCCGCGAGCACCCGCTGATCTGTCTGCCGCGCGGCACCGGAATCCGGGGTGTACTCGATCGCGCCTGTGCCGCAGCGGGATTCGAGCCCGATATCGCATTCGAGGCCGCCGCTCCCCCGCTGCTGCTGCGGCTGGCCGCCCGCGGCCTCGGCATCGCGGTGGTACCCGCGCTGACGGCAGCGGAGGCCGCGGCATTCGGTGTGCGCGTGCGACCGATCATCGAGCCGGAGCTACATGGTCGGCTCGCACTGGCCTGGCGCCGGGATCGCCCCGGCAGCCCGGCCGCGAAAGTTCTACTGGGGCAGCTCCGTATCGGGTTGGATAGCCGCTGAATCAGAGCAGCCGCGACAGGAACGCTTTGGTGCGTTCATGTTTCGGCTCGGCAAGGACCTCACGCGGAATGCCCGCCTCCACAACGACACCACCGTCCATGAACACCAACTGGTCGGCGACCTCACGGGCAAAGCCCATTTCGTGCGTGACAACCACCATCGTCATACCGTCGGCGGCGAGTTCGCGCATGACCCCGAGCACCTCACCGACCAGCTCCGGATCCAGCGCCGAGGTCGGCTCGTCGAAGAGCATCAGCTTGGGATCCATGGCCAGCGCACGGGCGATGGCGACGCGCTGCTGCTGGCCGCCCGACAGCTGGGCCGGATAGGCATTCGCCTTGTCCGCCATGCCGACTCGGTCCAGCAGTTCGTGTGCGCGGGCCACCGCATCCGCCTTGCGAATGCCCTTCACCTGCATGGGCGCCTCGACGATGTTCTCCAACGCCGTCCGGTGCGGGAACAGATTGAAGTGCTGGAACACCATGCCGATATCGCGGCGCTGTTTGGCGGCGTCGCGCGGATGCAGTTCGTAGAGCTTGCCGCCCTTTTCGCGATAGCCGATGAGGTCACCGTCGACGTAGAGCCGCCCCGCGTTGACCTGCTCGAGGTGGTTGATGCAGCGCAGGAAGGTCGATTTACCCGACCCCGACGGTCCGATCAGGCACAGCACCTCGCCGCGCCCCACCTCGAGCGAAATGCCCTTGAGCACCTGTAGCGCGCCGAAGTTCTTGCATACCCGATCCGCGACGATCATCGGAGTCGCATCGTTCTTATCCGGACTCGCGCTCATTTCGCCTTCACAATCGTCTGCGCATCGGCCAATTCCTGCAGCTGCTTGGCGGTCAGCTGCCGCGAGGCGCCCCGCGAGTAGTAGCGCTCCAGGTAGTACTGCCCGATCATCAGCACACTGGTGACCGCGAGATACCAAGTGGCGGTGACCAGGAGTAGCGGAATCGGCTGGAAGTTCACACCGTAGATATCGCGGGCACGGCCGTACAGGTCGGTGCTCAGTGGAATCGCGGTCACCAGCGAGGTGGTCTTCAGCATGCCGATGAGTTCATTGCCGGTCGGCGGGATGATCACCCGCATCGCCTGCGGCAAGACGGTCCTGCGCATGGTCTGCGACCACGACATGCCCAGCGCCGTCGAGGCCTCGCGCTGCCCCTCACCGACGGAATTAATTCCGGCACGGACGATTTCGGCCATATACGCGGCCTCGTTCAGACCGAGGCCGATCACCGCGAAGGTGAACGCGGCCTGCAACCCCTGCACGTCGACCCGCACGAACTCGGGCCCGAACGGCACACCGAGCTGAATTGATTTGTACAGCGACGGGAACAGACCCCAGAACACCAACTGCACGAAAACCGGCGTGCCACGGAAGATCCAGAGATATACCCAGGCCACCGAGCGCAGCACCGGATTCGGCGATAGGCGCATCACCGCGAGCAGTGTCCCCAGTACGACGGCGATCGCCATCGCCAGCACCGTCAGCTCCAGGGTGACGACCGCGCCGGAGGCGATCCGGCTGTCGAACAAGTACTTCCGATAGGTCCCCCACCCATACGCGGGGTTGGTGGCCGCGCCGTAGATGAAGAGCCCGAGCAGGGCGAGGATGATCGCCGCGGTGATCCATCGGCCCGGCCTGCGCAGTGGAACGGCCTTGATCGGCTCCGGTTCTGCCGAGCCGATCGGCCCGCCGGGCCCGGTGTTGTCGCCGGGCGCCGACGTGGTCTCAGGTGTGGACATCGATCAGCTCGCAGCGCCGTTGATGACCGACTTGGTGATCGCGCCTTCCTGTACACCCCAGTTCTTGGTGATCTCCAGGTACTTGCCGTTGTCGATCAGGTGCTGGACGGCGGCCTGCAGCG
This sequence comes from Nocardia sp. NPDC004278, assembly GCF_053602975.1. Taxonomy (NCBI): domain Bacteria; kingdom Bacillati; phylum Actinomycetota; class Actinomycetes; order Mycobacteriales; family Nocardiaceae; genus Nocardia; species Nocardia sp. NPDC004278. The sequence continues at coordinate 43,201 of NZ_JBSGEQ010000028.1, read as the reverse complement.
CCTTGCCGAGCGCCGAACCCTTGGGGATGGCCCAGCCGTAGGGCGCGGAGTCGAAGACCTTACCGGACGCCTCGATCTTGCCGTCGCTCTTCTTGATGGCGTACGCGGTCACCGGCGAATCCGCCGACATCGCGTCGACCTGGCCGAGCACCAGGGCATTGGTCGCCGCGCTCTGCTCGTCGAACGACTTCTTATCGATGGCGGGCTTGCCCTCCGCCTCGCACTTCTTGCTGCGGGCCGGGATCTCATCGGTGTCCTGAACCGTGGTGGCCTGCACGGCGACGCGCTTACCGCAGGCGTTATCCGGGTCGACCGGCTTACCCGACTGCTGCGCCCACTGGCTGCCTGCGTTGAAGTAGGTGGTGAAGTCGACGCTCTGTTCGCGTTCCTTGGAGTCGGTAATGGAGGACATGCCGACGTCGTAGGTGCCCGCCTGGATCGCCGGAATGATCTTCTCGAAGGACGATTCCTGGTAGTCGGCCTTGAGGCCGAGGGTGGCGGCGACGGCGTCCATCAGATCGACATCGAAGCCGACGATTTTGCCGCTCGGGTCCTTGTACTCATTGGGCTGATAGGGGGTATTGACCCCGACGACGAGCTTGCCCTCCTGCTTGATCTTGTCCGGGAGCAGCGCGGCGGCGGTATCGACCTTCTCGATACCGGAAACCTTCGCGACCGCGGGCGAGTTGTCCTCGGAGTTACTACAGCCCGTCAGCACCAGGGCACCACCTGCGAGCACACACATTGCTTGCAGGGCGCGCCTGCCAAGAACCGATCGAACAGACACAGCAGCCCTCCACATTTCGGATACGAGAAACCCGGGTGTCACCACCCGTTTGGCAATCTAAGCGATCGAGCCGTTTCGTGCTGGACAGTAGTGAAAGTGCGACACGAAGTCGTTGCGAGCTCACTGCCGCCCAGGTGCCGTTTCGCCGCCGGAATACCCTACCCTCTCGTTCGCTAGCCAATTGCTCGGCGGGGTGGTGACAGCCGTGTCTTGCGACACAGCGCGCGCGCCGACCCCGCCGAGCATTCCAGACAGGTCCTCCGCATGAACCGCCGCCTGCGGCAGCGCCGCGATCGGCCCGGGAAGGCGAACCTCCGGCGAACGCGTCCTCCGTATCGGGTCGGCGCCGCCGGTGTCAAAAGAAGACCGTCGGCTATGTTGCCGTCGTCCCACCCTTCTTGGTTGCCGCGGCGATGGCACTGTACGTCGTGGTCGGCCCGCTTGTTTCCGGTGACGCTGCACTGGTCGGATGCGGTGGGAGAGAGACACTTCGGTCTTGTTCGGTGAGGAGTTGGTTTGGTTTCCGTTGGTGTGCATCCCGATGTGGCCGAGGCGAGGCATCTTCTCGGCGGTCTTGGTTTGGAGATTTCGGCTGCGGTTCCCGAGACGGACAACGCTGAGTACGGGGCGTTCATCTCCCGTGTTGGTCGCGGATTGGTCAGGTTCCGGGTGGGCAAGCTGACGCCGACGAAGGTGGGGCTGTTCGTGACAGTGTGGAAACGTGCGGCAGATGGGGCGGGCGAGCCGTACGCCGCCGAGGACGACATCGATCTGCTGGTGATCACCGCCCGAGAGGGACAGCGCTTCGGCCAATTCGTATTCCCCAAGGCCGCGTTGATCGAGCACGGCATCGTTTCCGTGGCAGGTCGGGGCGGGAAGCGCGGGTTCCGCGTGTATCCGCCGTGGTCCGCGACCCAGAACAGTCAAGCGATGCGGTCCCAGAAGTGGCAGTGCGACTACTTCCTCGATCTCGACGACGCCCGAAAAGTTGATCTACAGAAGGCTCGCGAGCTCTACGACATAGTGCACCCGGCGTCGGCACCACAGCGGCGTCGGCCACATACCTGCGATAGTCGCTGACCGAGCGTGACCGCGCAGTGCTGACCGCGCTGTATCGCCGCGACCAGGCGCACGAGAAGAACCGGCGGCCTTGGCCTTTAGGCGAGTGGCTCCGCGGCGTCCGGCCCCGGAGCCTCCGCAAAAACCCGTTGCCGGACCACGGCGACCACTGCTACTTTTCCGGACGCCGTGCAAGAGAACGAGGAGGTGGTACCCGTGAACGCAGTATCGACATGGGTGCTCCCCTCCGGGGTCACGGTCGGGCGATAGGTCGTCCGGGAGCGCCATTCAAGAGCACTCCCGAAAGGCACGACTGTGCAATTCATTACCGAACAGCGCCTCGACGACGGCGTCCTCGAACGCGAATTCACCCTCGGCGAGATCCCCGGCATCCTGTGGACGCCCGGATCCGCATCCACACCGGTGCCGCTGATCCTGGTCAGCCCCCCTCCCCTCGGGCTGCGCAAGGCGTACCCGCGACTGCTGGCCAGGGCCCGCCAGGCCGTGGCGGAGGGCTACGCCGTGGCCACCATCGAGCTCCCCTGGAGCGGTGACCGGCCCCGTTCGGCCGCCGCCGATCAGGCCCTCACTGACCTGCACCGGGCGCTGGCGGCTGGCGGGCCGGTCGACAACGAGATCGTCGACCGGCTCATCCTCCCGCTGGTCGACAAGGCCGCCCCGGAATGGCGGGCCACCCTGGACGCCCTCCTCGGGCTGCCCGAGATCGGCGGCCCGGTCGGCTACTCGGGCGGGGTGATCTCCATCGGCGTCCGGCTGGCGGTGGTCGAGCCGCGCATCGCGGTCGCCGTTCTGTTCGCCGGGAGTTTCGTGCCCCGCGCCATACTCGAGGAGGCCCGGCAGGTCACCATTCCGCTGCATGTCCTGCTGCAGTGGGACGACGAAGGAAACGACCGGCAGATGGCCCTGGACCTGTTCGACGCCTTCGGCTCCAAGGAGAAGACGTTGCACGCCAATATGGGCGGGCACACCGGCGTCCCGCAGTACGCCGGGGAGGAGGCGAACCGGTTCTTCGCCCGGCACCTGAAGTGAGACCGGGCCGTCGGGCCGACTGCAGACAATAGAGCCGTCGGCCAGGATGCCGCTCATCGAGGATAGGTCCGCGCCCTCCTCGATGGCGGTGGCCTGCAGATGCACAACCGCCCCGACCGCGGCTGTACCGGCCATCGGCGGTACAGGCCGGTCGGGGCGGCGCTCGGCCACCAGCGCCTCCATCAGCTGGGCCAACGCCGTGATCTGCTCAGCGCCAATGGCTGTACCGCTGTTCCCCGCGCCGGCATCGGGGTCGCGGACGGTACTGACGACCCAACAAATGCAGCAGTCCGAAAACAATGTCGGAATACGATCCGGTGTCGGTGATGATCACCCGGTGCCGTGGTGAGCGGATCGAGCCACAGGGGCGCATTGATCGGATGTCGCCAGCGGATCAGTGCCCGCGCGCACCTGACCGGCGCGCCGGTGGGCGTGGGTTATCGTCGGTGCTGCGCTCGCAGCGGTGTCGGCCGTCACCGCCATCGGCGCCTGGAATTCGTCGGCGACACCAGCCATCGCATATGCACCGGCGATACGGACTGCGACATCGGTCGCGCTGCCGGCTTTGGTGCCGGGCGCGGCCGTCAGGAATTGCCTGCGCGTGCGGCGGTCGCGGCCAGGGTGGTGTAGTCCATCGTGAAGGATCCGCCCAGAGAGTCGATGGCGTTGCCGACCGCGTCGAGTATCTCGGCCAGCTGATCAGGACGGAGTCGAGTAAGACCACCTGTGGTGGGGAGCAACTCGAGCCATTGGTCGCGCGTATAGGACTGCTGCCAGTCGAATCGCCACTGTTCGGGATCTGCGAATTGCTCGGTCTCGCGGATCTGGTCGGCGATTTTCGCGTATCCCGCTTGGTAGAGCTCGAGGGGACGTCGAGCCGGTTGGCCGCTGAGCGGGGAGTCCGGCGCCACCCGCTGGTAGGCGGCGGCGAATGGTTCTGCCACCTCGGCGGGTGGCTCGTACACGTGACCGAAGATCGCCAGCCGCCCTCCTGGACGCAGCACGCCGGCTGCCTTCGCGGTGCCGACCGCCGGGTCCACCCAATGCCACGACTGAGCGGCGATGACCGTATCGAACGTCTGGTCACCCGGCTGCCACGCCTCGAAGGTTGCCACCTCGACCCGCAGGCCGCGGGCTCGCGCGAAGTCGGCCATCCGCACATCGGGTTCGACGCCGAGCACCGTGCACCCTGCGGCCTGGAACTGGCGGGCCGCAATGCCGGTACCGCAGCCCACGTCGAGCACGTCCGCCCCGGGAGTCTCGGCGAGGATCCGCGTCACCAGTGCGTCGGGGTAACCGGGCCGGGCCTGGTCGTAGCGCTGTGTGTCCACGCCGAACGACACAGCCATCCGCTGGAACTGCCCCGGCTGCGCTGGGGAGGGTGCTGGTTGCTCTCGCGGCATAATGGTCATGCGCCCACTTTAGTGGGCACGTGCCCACTGCGCAATAATGCCGTTGGATCGACGCACGAAAGGATCTGTGAGTGCCGACTGGGGTGCACCTTCGCGACGCGCGGCAGCAACTGTTCGACGCTGCCGACCGTGTGCTGCTGCGCGACGGACCGAACGGGCTGACCAGCCGGGCCGTCACCGACGAGGCGGGCTGCGCCAAAGGCGTTCTGCATCGGCACTTCACCGATTTCGACACCTTCCTCACCGACCTTGTGCTCGACCGGGCCGCGCAGCTCGAAGCGCAGGCGAGTGCGCTGCGCGCCTCCGCTGGCGCCGACACGGTCGCCGCCAATCTGACCAGCGCGCTGACCATTCTGTTCGGGCCGGTTCCGGTGGCGATCATCCCGCTCATCACCTTCCGTGACGAGCTGCGCGCACGACTGCGGCAGGCCAGGCCCGGCGGCGGCATGGCGATCCTCGCCGAGGCGACAACCGCGATCTCCACTTACCTGACCGACGAGCGTGAACTGGGCCGTATCGCAGCCGACGCAGACATCGACTCGCTCACCCTCTCCCTTGTCGGTGGCGGGCACCTGTTGTTCACAGACCGCGACGCCGGCCCACCGACTACATCAGCAGTCGAAAAGTTCGTGGCAGCGGTCATCTCCGACGCCGTGCAACGTCGACCGGCCTGAGCCCTACCAGCGTCGAGAACAGCTCACGCTCACGGTGCCGCGCGAGCGGATCTTCGCCGACAGGGGCTTCGGCACCACCAGTAAGAACCGCACCGTTACGGTGCCGTTGATGGCAGATCTCCGTCGGCGCGACACCTCAGCTCCTCGCGCGAGATGCCTCACTGCGGTTGGTGCGCCGCCACCTTGCGCAACCTACGACACCGATCTCAGCGGCGATGCACGCGCGCGCGGACCTGTTCGGTGAATTCGCTCGTCGAGGCGAGACCGCCTAGGTCGGCGGTGGCGATTCCGGCGGCGAAGGTGGCCGCGATGGCGCGTTCGATGCGTTCGCCTGCGCTCACCAGGGCGTGGTTGTTGTGGCGAATTCCCAACCAGTGCAACAACATTGCGGCCGAGAGCTGTAGCGCCGCCGGATTTGCGCGGTTGTGTCCGGCCAGGGCGGGTGCGGCGCCGTGTACCGCCTGGGCCATCGCCTTGGTCGCCGAGCAGTTCAGCGATGCGGCCATGCCGAGCGATCCGCTCAGCTCCCCCGCGAGATCGGAGAGGATATCGCCGAAGAGGTTCTCGGTCACCAGCACGTCGTAGTCGTGGGCGGCGCGGACCAAATGGGCTGCCGTCGCGTCGACGTGCTCGTCATCGACCTCGACGCCCGGATAGGCCCGTGCGACGTCATAGCAGACGTCGCGGAACAGACCCATGGTCATGGGCAGCACATTGGCCTTGTGCACGATCGTCACCCGCCTGCGTCGCCCGGCCGCGAGCCGGAAGGCCTCGTGCGCGATCCGCTCGCAGGCCTGCCGGGTGATCACGCCGACCGCCATCGCGATATCGGAGGTCGGCCGGAACTCACCGGATCCGGCGAACATATTCCGGTCGGCGTAGAAGCCCTCGCTGTTCTCGCGGACGATCACCAGGTCGATATCTGGGGCGCTCGCCTTGATTCCGCCGAAGGCACGGGCCGGGCGGATATTGGCGTAGAGACCGAAGCGTTTGCGGATGGCTCCGCCGGGAGCGATGCGGTGCTCGGCCGGGTAGGAGGCGTTGTCGTGCGGGCCGAGGATCCAGGCGTCGAGTTCGTCGAGAGCCGCGAGAGTTTGCTCGGGAAGCGGAGCACCGAATTCCTCGATGGCACGGTGTCCCATCGGCAGGCAAACCCATTCGACGGCGCCCGCGCCCGCCGCAGCGAGCGCTTCGTCGACCACGACCCGAGTGGCCTCGACCACCTCGGGGCCGATGCCATCGCCCTCGATAAGGCCGAGTCGCACGGACGACGTGTCACGTTCCCTCGCAGCAGTCACCGGGTCATCTTCCCGCGACATGGTTCATAGGCCGTCATCTGGGGCCGAGGCCATGCGCGTTTCGCCGCGCACGGCGCGGCAAGGACGGCTAACCTCTCGTGAACATGGTGCAGTCGGTCGAATTGTTGTTGGACGACGCGGCCGATGCGGAGATCCGGCGGCAGTGGCAATTGCTCGCGGATGCGGGCATCCCGAGTTTGGCCGGGAAGCAAACCGAGACCAACCGGCCGCATATCACCGTCGCGGTGGCCAGGCAGATCTGGCCGCGTATCGATCACGCGCTCGAGCAGCTGACCTTCCGGCCGATTCCGGTACGGCTGGGCGGGCTGCTGGTCTTCGGTGCGCGCCATCCGATCCTGGTCCGGCTGGTAGTGCCCTCGGAGCAGCTGCTCGCGCTACAACGGCGCATCTTCAACGCGGTATCGCCGTGTCCCGGGGTTCCGGCGAATCTGCAGCCCGACGAGTGGACGCCCCATGTCACACTGGCCAGGCGGGTGCCGACGCACCATCTCGGCGAAGCGATCCACGCGGTCGCCAGGGACCGTGATTTCCCGGCGACCGTGGTGGGTATCCGGCGTTGGGATGGCGATCAGCGGCGCGAGTGGCCGGTCGCCCGGGGAAGATAAGCGCAGCGCCGGGCGTTACAGCTGGCGACATACGACACGAGAGGACGTCATGGCCACCCAGACGCTGAACCAGCAGAATTTCGATGAGGTAGTCACCGGAAACGACGTGGTACTCGTCGATTTCTGGGCCGACTGGTGCGGTCCGTGCAAGAGCTTCGCGCCCACATTCGAGGCCTCCTCGGCCAAGCATCCCGATGTCGTGCACGGCAAGGTCGACACCGAGGCCGAGCAGGGCCTGGCCGCCGCCGCCAATATCCGCTCCATCCCGACCATCATGGCGTTCCGTGAGGGCGTGCTGGTCTTCGCGCAGCCGGGCGCATTGCCGCCCGCCGCGCTGGAGGATCTGGTCACCCAGGTGAAGGCGCTGGATATGGACGAGGTGCGCAAGCAGCTCGCCGAGCAGCAGGCCGAGAAGTAGCTCCCCGCTCGGACAACTGAACCGACGGGCCGTTCACATTCTTTCGAAATGTGAACGGCCCGTTGTGTTTTGGTCTCAGTATTCGATTCAGGCGCCCAGCTGGTTCACGCCCGCGATCATGGCGCGGACGGTGGATTCGGCGCTGTCGTCGGCCAGCGCCGCGCCCCAGCCCCGCCTGCCGTCGCATTCGCATTGCACGAAGGTGGCGGTACCCGCCTCGGTGCGGCGCTGGTGGAATTGCAGGATTTCGACCGGATAGCCCTCGTCGTAGAGCGCCGAGGTCATCGCCGCGACCGGACTGCCGGTGGCGATCACCGTGCGCAGGTGGTCGGCGAACTCGAGGGTCGCGGTGAACTCCGCGCTCCGCTTGCCCGCGGGCGACCAGTCACCGACCCGGATCGGGCCGGTGAGCTCGCAATACCGGTCGTGGAACTGTGCAGGTGTCAGATCGGCGCATTCGGCGCGCAGCGCCTTGGGCGCGGCGGCGATGAACGTCTTGGTGTCAAGAGTCAGCATGGTCATTGCGCGTAGGTCTTCCCGAGGATTGTCTTCTCAATTGACAGAGGGGACCAGCAGTAAGTAATCAGTAGCCCGCAGCGAGGGGGCCGGTCCGAATCAGACCCCGCTACGGCGGGTTACTACGAGAAGTCGCCGGGCTGCCACCATCGCGGTAAGCGGAATTAGCACAACGCTGTCGCGGTCTGCGACATTCAGCGCTGCGCTGTGGCGGTCGGCGGGATTCGGCACGCGGACCAGAATATGTCCATCTTGACGCAATAGCAACCACATTTGGCACCCGTATTGCCTACTCGCGAGTATCGTTTTCGCAGCTCAGAGGTGTCATCTACAGCGAGGATGGCGGGCGGCAGCGGCGAAGGTACCTTCGGTCACATGGGTGCCCTTGTCGCCATGACCATCCCCGGGTTGTCAATTCTCCTGATCGGCCTCGCGTTCGTCGAGGTGCTGTGGAATCGGCTCACCGGAAGCCGGATCCTGCCGTGGTTCCGCCACCGTAAGCACACGCCGGTCGCTACGACCGGCTTCGAACAAGTGACAGCGGTCTTCCAGGGCTCCAAGCACTACGAGTTCGAGCAGCGGCAGACGGCATTGATGCACAAAGAGGACAAATCCGATGGCGCGCCGCCGCGCGACGAGATCGACCTCGGTGCGGGCTCGGCGAAGCTGGTGCGGCGCGAGCGGTGACCATTCGATCGTGAAACGCGGTGCGGCACACCGAATATCCGGTGTGCCGCACAACCGCACTCAGTGGGCGGCGGCGTCCCAGCTGCGGCCGGTACCGACGGACACATCCAATGGGACCGACAGGGTGATCGCCGAGGACATCTGTTCGCGGGCCAATGTCTCCAGGGTGTCCTTCTCCCCCTCGGCGACCTCGAAGACCAACTCGTCGTGGATCTGCAGCAGCATCCGCGAGCGCAAGCCCGCCTCCCGAATCGCCTTGTGCACGTTGATCATCGCTACCTTGATGATATCGGCGGCGGTGCCCTGGATGGGTGCATTGAGGGCCATGCGTTCGGCGGCCTCGCGGCGCTGGCGGTTACTGGAGTCCAGATCGGGCAGGTAGCGGCGGCGGCCGAAGAGGGTTTCGGTGTAGCCGACCTTGCGGGCCTGTTCGACGACCTCGTAGAGGTAGTCGCGGATGCCGCCGAAGCGATCGAAGTAGACGTCCATCTGCTCCTTGGCCTCCTGCGTGCTGATCTTCAGCTGGGTGGACAGGCCGTAGGAGCTCAGACCGTAGGCGAGACCGTAGGACATCGCCTTGATACGGCGGCGCATCTCCGGACTGACCTCGGACAGCGGAATATCGAACGCCTTGGACGCGACGAAGGTGTGCAGATCCTCACCGGAGTTGAAGGCCTCGATCAGACCCTCGTCGCCGGAGAGGTGGGCCATGATGCGCATTTCGATCTGGCTGTAGTCCGCGGTCATCAGCGACTGGTAGCCGGAGCCGACGACGAAGGTGTCGCGGATCTGGCGGCCGGTGTCGGTGCGGATCGGGATGTTCTGCAGATTCGGTTCGGTCGAGGACAGTCGTCCTGTCGCGGCGATGGTCTGGTTGAAGGTGGTGTGGATGCGACCGTCGTCGGCGACGGATTTGAGCAGACCATCGACGGTGACCTTGAGCCGGGTGGCATCACGGTGTTCGAGCAAATGCTGTAGGAATGGATGCTCGGTCTTCTCGAACAGCGATTCCAGTGCATCGGCGTCGGTGGTGTAGCCGGTCTTGGTGCGCTTGGTCTTCGGCATATCGAGTTCGTCGAACAGCACCACCTGCAGCTGCTTGGGCGAGCCGAGGTTGATCTGCTTGCCGATCACCCCATAGGCGGCATTGGCCGCATCGCTGACCTTGTCGGCAAATTGCCGCTGCAGGGTCTCGAGCTGGTCGATATCGACCGCGATGCCCGCATTCTCCAGTTCGGCGAGCACACCGAGCAGGGGCAGCTCCATATCGTCGAGCAGCGCGCTGGATTCGATCTGGCGCAGTTCGCCGTCGAGCGCATCGGCGAGGTCGAGCACCGCCCTGGCACGCAGCATTTCGGTCCGCGCAGTCTCGACGTCGACGGTGTCCGCATCGTCGAGCAGCGACAGCTGCGGGGTTTCGTCGGTCTCGGCGCGCAGTTCGCGGTGCAGATAGCGCAGTGACAGATCGTCGAGGTTGAAGCTGCGCTGGCCCGGGCGGACCAGGTAGGCGGCCAGGGCGGTGTCGCTGGTGAGACCGGCCAGGGTCCAGCCGCGCCCGCGCAGCGCGTGCATCGCGGCTTTGGCCTCGTGCAGTGCCTTCGGCACGGCGACATCGGCGAGCCAGGCGCCAAGGGCGGCTTCGTCTTCCGGGGTCAGCACGGCGACATCGATATAGCCGCTTTCACCGTCCGCGCCCGCAATGGCGAGCGCGCGGACGTCACCGTTGCCCGGCGCGCTGGTGCCGACGACCGAAATACCATGGCGGACACCGGCTTTCGCATGCTCTGCTAGCCAGGCGGCGACCGCGCCGACTTCGAGTGCGCCGCCGCTGATCTCGAAGCCGGATTCGGCCTCGGGCTCCGGCGGGGCGAGGGTTTCGAAGAGCCGGTCGCGCAGTACCCGGAACTCCAGATCGTCGAAGAGCTGGTGGATCTTATTGCGATCCCACGGCTGCTGGGCCAGTTGTTCGGGGGTGTAGGGCAGCGGGACATCGCGGACCATCTCGGTGAGCTGGCGGTTGAGCACCACACTGCTGAGATTGGCGCGCAGCGCGTCGCCGACCTTGCCCTTCACCTCGTCCACCTTGTCGACAAGGGTGGCGAGGTCGCCGTATTCGCGAATCCACTTGGCGGCCGTCTTCTCCCCGACCCCGGGAATGCCGGGCAGGTTATCGCTCGGGTCGCCGCGCAGCGCCGCGTAGTCCGGGTACTGGGCCGGGGTGAGCTGATACTTGGCCATCACCTCATCGGGGGTGAAGCGAGTGAGATCGGAGACGCCCTTGCGTGGGTACAGCAGGGTGACGTCATCGCTGACGAGTTGGATGGCGTCGCGGTCACCGGAGACGATGAGGACGCGGAACCCCTCGGACACCGCCTGGGTGGCGATGGTGGCGATCAGATCGTCGGCCTCGAAGCCGTCGATCGCCATCACCGGGATGCCCATGGCGCCGAGCACATCCTTGGTGAGTTCGACCTGACCGCGGAACTCATCGGGCGTGGCACTGCGCCCCGCCTTGTACTCCGGATATGCCTCGGTACGGAAAGTCTTGCGACTGACATCGAACGCCGCCGCGATATGCGTCGGCTTCTCGTCCCGCAACAGGTTGATCAGCATCGCGGTGAATCCGTACACCGCATTCGTGGTCTGCCCGGTGACCGTCTTGAAGTTCTCCGCGGGCAATGCGAAGAATGCGCGATAGGCAATCGAATGCCCATCCAACAGCAACAACGTCGGCTGCTCACCGGCTGCCACGGCTGTACCCGTCGCCTTTGGGGCACTGGAACGCTGATCAGTAGTCGCTGGGGTCACGTGCAAGAGTCTAGGGAGCCCCACCGACAATCCACAGCTGCGGCACCCCTTAGTGATGCGAGTCCAGCGAGCCGTCTGATTTCCGCCAGAAGCGGTTCGGCTCGGCGGCCATGATTTCCCGGTGACCACAACCCGCGCAGCACTGCAGAACTTCTTCGCCGCCGAAGCCGCCTACATCACCGAGGGCGCGAACTTCGATGCGATGGCCGCCTGCTTGGCCCCCGATGTCGTCATGTACCAGGCCGACCATCTCCCCTATGGCGGCGAATGGCACGGCCCCGATGGCATCGAGAAGTTCATGGCGGCAATGAGCCGAACCTGGGGGTCGTTGGAATTCATCGAGCAGCGGTTCGTGGTCGACGGCGAGACGGTGGTCATCTACAACCGCGGCCGACTGCTGGCCCGCGCCACCGGCCGGATGCTGGAGACCTCGGTAATGCAGCTGATGACCTTCCGCGACGGTCTGATCACCGAGATCCGGCCGTTCTATCTGGATACCGCGGCCGTGCTCGAGGTGCTGACCGAGGATCGACCCGCAGCGCAGTAGCCGAATCCGCCGCTCAGCAGCGCGGCTATTCGACGTGGGCCGGGGAGCTGTACCAGGTGTTGCACTCCCAGGTGTCGCCCTTGTCGGAGCCCCATTTCCACCAGCCCCACACGTTTTCCTCGGTGCCCTGCATGCGCGGATTGGCGGTCTCGCCGGTGCTGCGGACGGTATGGGAGGCCTCGTTCCAGGTTTGTTCGTCGATATCGGCGCGACCGAAGTTGGTGCCGAGGAACATTCCGGAGAAGCAGCGGGCCTGCAGTTCCATGCGACGGCTCTGTTCCTGGCCCGCAGAGCTGTCCTTGCCGAGGGTCGAACGTTTTTCGGTGTAGGCCTGCATGACGCCGATCAAGTTCTGCACATGGTGTCCGTATTCGGTGGTGAGCACGGCCAATTGGGCACCGCGGCGCGAGCCGCTGGCCAGCGGGCGCATCGCGTCGTACGGCAGAACCAATGTTTCGTCGAGGGCGCAGTAGAAGGTCGTCGGGCCGTTGCGCAGCCGCTGCACACACTGACTGGTGACGTCACGGGATTGCGTGGGGGCGAGTAGCCGCGGCGGATGGAACGGCAGTCCGGCGCCGCGCAGTGTCGGTTCCCAGGATGCGTCGAGGCAGGCGATCGCGGCCCGATAGAACGCCCGCGCCGCCTCCGGATCGTCGCGCCAGGCGGGCAATTTGCAATCGACCCTGCCGAGGCCCGCATGCTGGGCGAAGAGCGGATGGTCGGCAAGCGCCTGCACCGGGCGACTCGACGCCACCGGCATCCCGGCCGGGGCCGCTCCGGCCAGCGGTGCCGCAGCGACCGGCGGCGCGCCGTCGCCCACCGGATTCGCCGACCCGGGCAGTGCACCGGCGAATCCCGGCGTCATCGAGTTGTCGGAAATAACACGCGCCGTACGCATTTCACCGGCGTCGGCGGCCCGTCCGTGCACCACGAGCAGTGTCACGGCCGCCAGCGCACCGACCACACCGAATACCACCCAGGCGAGCACCAGCCGCCTGCCGCGCAACGGACCGAGCCGAGAGCTGAACGTGCTGTTCATGATTCCCCTGTGGAGCTCGATCACCGCACCTTCATTGGAACCCCGCCCCACCGCGCACGCAACTCGGGAACGGGGTCAACGGGTCACAGTGTGGCCACAAGTTCACGCAGCACCGGCAGGCTGACCGACCCGGAGCCGAGCACCAGATCGTGGAATGCCTTGATATCGAAGGCAGCACCGAGCCGCTCGGCGGCCGCGCGGCGCTGACCGCGAATCTCGAGCTGGCCGACCTTGTACGCGACGGCCTGCCCGGGCATGGCGATATACCGGTCGACCTCGACCTCGATCTCGGCCAGTCCCACCGGCGCGTTGGCGACCATGAAGTCGATGGCCCGCTGACGGCTCCAGCCCTTGGCATGGATGCCGGTGTCGACGACGAGTCGGCACGAGCGCCATGAGTCGGCTGCGAGCATTCCGACGCGATCCAAATCGTCTGCGTACAAGCCCATTTCGTCGGCCAGGCGTTCGGTGTAGAGCGCCCAGCCTTCGACGAAGGCGGTATTGGCGAAGGACTGCCGTTGGAAGCGCGGCAGGTGCTCGAGCTCATTGGCGATGGTGAGCTGCAGGTGATGTCCCGGAATCGCCTCGTGGTAGGCCACCCCCGCCGTCTCGTAGCGGCTGCGGCCGGTGGGTTCGTGCTGGTTGACGAAGTAGGTGCCGGGCCGGGAGCCGTCCGCGGCAGGCGGAAAGTAGTACGCCGCGGGCGCATCCGCGGCCAGGAAGTCCGGCACCGCGACGATATCGCAGGTTTCCTTGGGCAGGCGGCCGAACCAGTTGCCCATCTCCGCGACCGCGGCACCGAGCGCGCGTCGCGCATCGGCCATGATCTCCTCGCCGCTGCCGTAACGCAGCTCCGGATCCCGCCGCAGCCGGGTGAAGATCTCAGTGGTATCGGTGGTGCCGAACAACCGGGTGCCCACGGCGGCGTATTCCTCGCGCAGCATCGCCAATTCGGATAAGCCGAGTTCGTGGATCTCCTCCGCGCCCAGGTCGGGCAGGGTGGTGTGGCGGCGCAACTGCCGCCGGTAGATATCCTCGCCGTCGGCACCGAGCCAGCACAGACCGCATTTGTCATCGGGGCGGGCGGCCGGACGCAGTTCGCCGGCCAGTACGTCCCGATAACGTTGGAAGGCAGGGCGAATCACATCGCGGGCGACCTCGGTGAGTTCGGCGCGCCAAGCCGCCTCCCAAGGCCAATCCGCCGGTCCGGCAAAGGTGGTGAACGGGTCGGTGGCGAGATCGGAGGCGAGGTAGCCGTCGAGCTGATTGAGTGAGCGCTCGATGGTGATGCGCGCGGGTGCGCGGCCCGCGGCCAGGCCGTTGCGGAACTGCTGGACCGCCTGGTCGAACATCGTGCCGAATCGGCGATACCGCTGCACCAGGGCGAGCGCGTTTTCCGGCTGCGGCGCGTTGGTCTGGGGGGCCATCATGAGCATTCCGGCGTGCACGCCGTCCATCTGGTCCGAGGCCAGTTCGGTCGGCCGCCACGCCAAATTATCGATGGCCGTATCCAATTCGGTATGCAGCAGACTGCGGGTGACCCGGTCGTCACCGGTCAGCCTTTCGCCATCGAGGCCGACGACCTGATCGCGCAGCTCGCGCAGGGTCGCCAGCAGCCGCTGCTGGGCCTCGGGCGACAAGTCCTCGATGCGGTCATCGAAGCGGTGGTCGCCGAGCAGGGTAGCCGTGCTCGGCGCGGCGGCCAGCACGCTGTCCCAGTAGCGGTCGGCCAGATTCGTGAGTTCGTCGTGCCCGTCCATGATCGCCATCATGCCTCGAGGCGCCCATGGACGGGCCCGACTTGTCGCCGACTCTTATCCCACGCCCAGGTAGGCCGATTTCACCGCGGGATCGGTGAGCAGATCCCCGCCGATACCACTCTTGGTGACCTCACCGGTCTCCAGAATGTAGGCGCGATCGCTACGGGTCAGCGCCTGCTGGGCGTTCTGCTCCACCAGCAGTACGGTGGTGCCCTGCTGGTTGATCTCGCTGATGATCCGGAAGATCTGCTGAATCACCATGGGCGCCAAGCCCATCGACGGCTCATCGAGCAGCAGCAGGCGCGGGCGGGCCATGAGCGAGCGGCCGATGGCCAGCATCTGCTGCTCACCGCCGGAGAGCGTGCCGCCGACCTGCTTGCGCCGCTCCGACAGCCGCGGGAACAGTTCGAAGACCCATTCCAGCGTTTGACCGTATTCCGCCTTCTGCTTGAAAGCCCTTCCGTAGCAACCCATATCGAGGTTCTCCTGGACCGTCATACCGGGGAAGACACCCCGGCCCTCCGGTGCCTGGATCAACCCCTGCGTGACCCGCTCGTGCGCCTTCATCTGGGTGATATCGCGGCCCTCGAACTTGATCTTGCCGCGAGTCAGCGGCAGCAGACCCGATAGCGCACGCATGGTGGTGGTCTTGCCCGCACCATTCGCGCCGAGCAGCGTGACCAGCTCACCCTCCGCCACACGCAGCGAAACCCCGTGCAGCGCTTGAATTCTGCCGTAGTTGACCACCATATCGTCGACCTCGAGCAGCGGCGGCGCTTGGCTGAAGTCACGGGCCGCGGGCTCGACGGGTGCGGCCGGTTCGGCGGCGGGCGGTTCCGGTTCGACCACTTCGGTTGTGGCGGTGACCTTTTCGGCCGCGGCACCCTCGGTATCGGGGACGCCGAGATATGCCGCGATCACATCCGGGTTGTCGCGGATCTCCGCGGGCAGCCCATCGGCGATCTTGCGACCGAACTCCAGCACCACAATTCGATCCGTGACACCCATGACCAGGCGCATATCGTGCTCGATCAGCAGCACGGTGAACCCGTCGTCACGGATCTTGCGGATCAGATCCATCAGCGCCGATTTCTCGCTCGGATTGAACCCGGCGGCGGGCTCGTCCAGGCAGAGCAGTTTCGGCTCGGTGGCCAGCGCGCGGGCGATCTCCAGTCGGCGCTGATCGCCATAGGAGAGATTGCGCGCCTTCTCCACCGCACGCGGTGCGATACCGACGAATTCGAGCAGGGCCATGCCGCGCTCGATCGCGTCCTTCTCCTCGCTGCGATGCCGCGGGGTGCGGAAGATGGCACCGGGCACCGAGGTCTTATGCCTGGCGTCGGTGCCGACCACCACATTTTCCAGCGCGGTCATCTCACCGAAGAGCCGCACATTCTGGAAGGTGCGCGCGATTCCGAGCCGGGTGATCTCATTGCGCTTGGTCTTCGTCAGCGGTTTGCCGTCGAAATACACCAGCCCCGAGGCCGGTTTGTAGACACCGGTAATGGCGTTGAAGCAGGTCGTCTTGCCCGCGCCATTGGGTCCGATCAGTCCGAGGATTTCGCCGCGGCGGATCTCGAAGCTGACCTTGTCCAATGCGGTCAGACCGCCGAACTGCACCGTGAGCTCATCGGTGCGCAGCAGCGGCGCACCCACCGCGGTTTCGATTTCGCGGTGTGGCGCAACCACATCCGCGACGACCTCGGCATCGGCGAGCACCGGGATCACGGCGGTGACATCGACTTCACCCGCGCTCGCGACCTCCGGCGGAGCCGCATATCCGGCCGCCATATCCTCATTGTCGAACAGCGCGTCACCCGCGCCTGGCCCGGTCATTGTTGCGCTCCGATCAATTCACGCTCGGCCGGTTTGCGCACGGCCTGATACACCTGCCTACCGAAGGTGAGCAACTTCTGCCGCACCGGGAACAGACCCTGTGGCCGCAGAATCATCATGACCACCAAGGTAATTCCGAAGTACATGTACTTGAGGTCACCGAGGGTCTGCGCACCGCCGACGCGGAACAGCAATACGCTGCCGAGCAGCAGCGCGCCCATGATGCCGGTGACCACCATGCCCGTGATACAGCCGCGCCGCGGCCATGGGCTCAGATCGTCGCTCTTGTATTTCCAGACGACGACCAACCCTACAAAGACCAGCACATCGATCGCCAACAGGATGTATCCGGTGGACTCATTGCTCACCAATTTCACCGACTGCAGCCGCGCCGGCAGATAGGCGATGATGAACGCGCCGAAGATGACGCCGAGCTTATTGCCCTGACCACCGATGACGACCGCGCACAGGAACAGCATCGAGTTGATGATGTTGAACCCGGTCGGGTTGATGAACTGAACCTGTCCGGCATAGATCGCACCGGACATGCCGCCGACCGCGGCACCGATCAAAAAGGCCCACAGCTTGAACTTGAAGGTCGGCACGCCCATGATCTCGGCGGCATCCTCGTCCTCGCGGATGGCCACCCAGGCGCGGCCGACCCGGCTGCGTTCCAGATTGCCGACGATCAGCAGCACGATGATCACCAGCACCATCGCGAACCAGTACCACCAGGTGCCATAGCTGGCCCGGTCCAGCAGATTCGCACTATCGGCATTGCCGCTGTTACCGCCGGAGAAGACGCCCTCCGGCTTGCTGTCGGATTCGCCGACGTGCGGGAAGGCGACACCGGACAGACCAAGGCTGCCGTTGGTGATGTCGGACAGGTTGTCGGCGAGCAACCGGACGATCTCACCGAAGCCCAGCGTGACGATCGCCAGATAGTCACCGCGCAGCCGCAGCGTCGGGGTGCCGAGGATGATGCCGGAGATGGCCGTCACCGCGACCGCGATCGGCAGACAGGCCATCCAGGCCCAGGTCGGATTCAGCCAGCCGCCATCGGTCTGATTCCACGGACTGTTGGGACTGGTGAGCAGACCGACGGTATAGGCGCCGATGGCGTAGAAGCCGACGTAGCCGAGGTCGAGCAGACCCGCCTGTCCGACGACGACATTCAGGCCGATGGCGATCAGCGCGTACATCGCGACCTGCGCCATGACCAGGCCGAAGTTATAGCCGGGCGTATCGAGCAGCGGCGGCGGAAACAGCGGAAGCAATGCGAGCAGAATGAGGATCGGCACGCCGACGCCCCATTGCGCGGGGCGGCTCAGGCCGTCCCACCAGGTCCGAATCGCATCGCCGACACCATGTTTCGGCGCTGCCGCCTTCGGCTGCTCCGGCGTCTCCGGCGACGGAGCATCGGGTGTCTTGGTCAGGTCGGTCATGCGCGGGCCCTCCCGAGGCTCTCACCGAGGATGCCGGTCGGGCGCACCATCAGCACCAGCACCAGCACAGCGAAGGCGACGACATCTCGCCATTCCGAGCCGAGCAGCGATTGGCCGTACTGTTCCACCACACCGAGCAGGATGCCGCCGAGCAGCGCACCGCGCAGATTGCCGATGCCGCCGAGCACCGCGGCGCTGAATGCCTTGATGCCGAGGATGAATCCGCCGGAGTAGATGATGCCCTGCGGAATCTTGATCGCGTAGAGCAGCGCGGCCGCACCCGCGAGCACGCCGCCGATGAAGAACGTCAGCATGATGACCCGCTCCCGCGAAACGCCCATCAACGTTGCGGTATCGGGGTCCTGCGCGACGGCGCGAATGCCGCGCCCGAATTTGGTCCGGTTGATCAACACCTCGGTCACGATCGCCAGCGCGATCGCGGCCAGCACGATGAGCACCTTGATGTTGTCGATGTCGGCACCGAAGAAGCTGAACTGCACGCTCGGCTCGACCAATTTGACCGGCTGCTGTGCGTTGGTGCCGCCGAGTTTGGGATTGATCTTCGGCAGGATGAAGTGCACGAATTCCTGGATCACGAACGACATG
This sequence comes from Nocardia sp. NPDC004278, assembly GCF_053602975.1. Lineage (NCBI taxonomy): Bacteria > Bacillati > Actinomycetota > Actinomycetes > Mycobacteriales > Nocardiaceae > Nocardia > Nocardia sp. NPDC004278. Next base: position 24,633 of record NZ_JBSGEQ010000028.1, on the reverse strand, counting down.
CCGATCGCGGTGATCAGGAAGCTGAGCGGTTTGGCCCCGCGTTTACGCAACGGCCGATAGGCCACGCGCTCCAATCCGACTGCGGCGCCACCGGATACCAACATGCCGATGATCATCGCGAGCGCGAGATAGACGACGGTCAGGACTATGCCCTGGGTGTACACGTCGGGATTCGCCACGAAGCCGAACAGCATGAGCCCGATCAATTGACCGAACATGCCGAGCATGAATATTTCCGAATGGGCGAAATTGATCAGCCGCAATACGCCGTAGACCAAGGTATAGCCCACGGCGACCAAGGCATAAATTGAGCCGTAGGTAACCCCGTCGACGGTCAGTCGCCAGAAGTTATCGATCACCCCGTGGTAATTGAAGTCGATCGATCCGCTGGCGAGTTGTACAGCGCCAGCCAATGCCGTTGATTTCATTCGTCTTGTGCCCTCATACTTCATTCGCCCACCGGACAGCGGCACACACGGGGGTGCACGACCCCTGTACGTGCCGCTGTCCAGGTTGTGGGGCTACTTGACCTCGTAGATCCAGATCAGCGCGTTGGACAATTCGCCGGTCGGATTCCACTTGTACTGACGCGCCAGACCGTTGCCGTCATAGGACCGCACGTATTCCAGCAGGTCGGGACGGGTCAGCTTACCGCCGTCGATGCCCTTGGCAAGGATCGTGGTCAGGTCGTAGCCCTCGACCGAGTAGACACCCGGCTCCTGACCGTTGAGGGCCTGGTAGTCCGCGGCGAACTTGTCCGGCGCCGGACCACACGGGCACGACAGCACCGCGCCCTTGGACGAGCTACCGGCCTGCGCGACGAACTGCGGGTCGTTGGTGCCGTCGGCGGAGACGAAGACCGCCTTGACGCCACCGGACTTCAGCTGCTGGGCCAGGGGCGCACCCTCGGAGTAGTAGCCGGAGTAGAAGACCGCGTCGGGCGCGGCGCTCGCGATCTTGGTGACCGTGGCGGAGAAGTCCTTATCGCCCTTCTTGATGCTGGCATTGCAGGACGCGTCGTTCGCGGAGCCGAGGCCCTCGACGATCGACTTGGCCAGACCGGTGCCGTAGTCGGTGTTGTCCTGGATGACGCAGACCTTCTTGTAGCCCGCGGTGTTGACCAGGTACTTACCGACGGACGGACCCTGCACGCCGTCATTGGCCAGACCGCGGAAGAAGCTGGTCCAGCCGTTCTGGGTCAGCGTCTCGTTGGTGGCCGATGAGGTCGTGGAGACCAGGCCTGCGTCGCTGAGGATCTTGCCGGTCGCCTTGGTCTCACCGGAGAACGCCGGACCGACCAGACCGATGACCGACTTGTCGTTGACGATCTGCGGGATGACCTGGGTGGCCTTCTGCGGGTCGCCCTCGGTGTCGAACTGCTTGAGTTCGATCTTGCAGCCCGGGTTGGCCTTGTTGTGCTTGTCCAGCGCGAGCTTGACACCATCGACAATGTTGATGCCGAGGGCCGCGTCCGGACCGGTCAGCGCGCCTGCCATGGCGATCGATGTGCCCGCCGGGCAGGTGGCCTTGCCATCACCGGCCGGGTCGGCGGCAGCGGAGCTGTCCGACTTCGGCACCTGCTTGCCGTTGGCGTCGATCTGCATGACCGGCTGAATCTTCAAACCACCGGCGCCACCAGCGCCGGAGGTGCCGCCCGAGCCGCTGTCGGTCGATTTATCGCTGCACCCCGTCAGCACGAGCGCGGCGGCGGCTCCTATGGCCAATGCACCTCGCATCGAACGACTGCGCCATGTCGAACTAAGCACGTTTCACCTCTACGTCCTGTGCTCCCCCGGGCTCTCTCCGAGGAGGCCGACCACGTCAGCCCGGTCAGAACATAGCGTTGGTACGTTAGCTCCGCATCACATTCGGGTCATCCGATCGACATCGTTTCGAATTTTTCATCGCGATCCGGTTTCCGGGAAGTAAAATTTCCGACCTTCATCGGCCGGAGCGCACGGACCGTACTACTTCGGAGCCAGATTTTCCAGCACCACCTCGGCTACCGCCTTCATGGTAGTGCGGCGGTCCATCGCCGTGCGCTGAATCCACTTGAATGCCTGCGGTTCTGACAATCCCTGGGTCTGCATGAGCACGCCCTTGGCCCGCTCGACGAGCTTGCGCGTCTCCAGACGTTCGGCCAGATTGGCGACCTCGCTCTCGAGAGCGGTGATCTCGTGGAAGCGACTCGCCGCCAGTTCGATGGCGGGCACCAGATCCGACTTCGTGAACGGCTTGACCAGATAGGCCATCGCACCGGCGTCGCGCGCCCGCTCGACCAGGTCGCGCTGACTGAACGCGGTCAGAATCACCACCGGCGCAACGCGTTTCGAGGCGATCTCGGCCGCGGCGTCGATACCGTCGCGGCGCGGCATCTTCACATCCATGATGACCAGATCCGGCCGGTGCTCCACCGCCAGATCGACCGCCTGCTGGCCGTCGCCCGCCTCACCGACAACCTGATAGCCCTCTTCGGTCAGCATCTCCACCAGATCCATACGGATGAGCGCCTCGTCCTCCGCGACGACGACCCGCTTCGCCCCGGCGTCCCGCTTCGTGCCGGCGCCCCCTGCTGTGTTGCTCATAGGTAGACCCCTCTGGTTCCGATGCCGTGTCCCCGACACGCGAAAAGGTGGCCGTGGTCGTACCGGTCCATCGACCCACCGTCGCTATCGAGTGCTGTAAAGACTACCTTTCAGTTCCGCATACAACCCATATACCCTGCGCAAACCGGGCGACGATCACTCTCGGGCCAGCCCATTCGCGATTTTCGACAGTCACCCGCTATGCTTTCTCACCGTGCGCCGATTTGGCGGAACTGGCAGACGCGACGGTCTCAAAAACCGTTGTCCGAAAGGACGTGTGGGTTCGAGTCCCACAATCGGCACCAACTCGAGAACTGCCCATGCCCATAGGGAGCATGGGCCGTTCTCTTTGGCGGTGGTCATGGTCACTACCCGGGTGCGGTCGTCGAACTGAAGCTTCGCCTGGGCCGTTGTTCCTGCATAGGGTTGCAAGTGGGCGCCCTGGTTGCGGAGGTTGCGACATGCGGGTGAACAGGACCACCGTCGACCTGTCCGAGTATCCGGATCTGGTCGTCATCTATCTCGGGATGCGGGTGCGCAAGCCACGCGGGATGCTGCGATTGCTCGGCCTCGGCCCGAAACTCTATCGGTCGCACCAGGATCGCCCGGATGGGCTGTTATCGCACGAGGACGTGATCTGGTCGCTGTTCCCGCCGCATTGGGGGGCGCGCCAGTATTGGCGGGACCTGGATTCGTTGGAACGCTGGACACGCTCAGCGCCGCACCGGGATTGGTGGCAGAAGTTCCTGCGCGACTCCGGTGGTACCGGGTTCTGGCACGAGGCCTATTTCATGCGCGGCGGGATCGATGCGATGTACGACGATATGACGGGAACCTCGGGGCTGCCGCGATTCGCGCCCGTCGTCGCCTCGCGTGGCCGGAGGTTCTCGACCCGGGGGCGGGTGAACAACGAAGACGCCAAGGTGGCGCCGGTGGTTGCCGAATCCACCTACTACTCGGCGGAGTCCGACTGAGTCGGGCCGAATCGGTTCCCAAACGTGGCGATACCGTGATGGTTGAAATCGGTTGTGCCGGGGTAACTTCAGCACACGCCCAGACCTCGATTACCGATCGGCCGACTGCCGGCAACGCGCATCGAGCGTCTCTCTGAATACCGGGGCGTACTTCGTGTACGGCAATTGACCAGCAGATGAATAAGTGCTCGTCGGGGTGTGATTCCACGTCGACGGCCTTCTGGTCGGCGCTCGCGCGGCTTACCGTATCGGCATGCACGTCCTGTTCGTCTGCAACGGCAATGTCTGTCGTTCGGTGATCGCCGAGCGGCTCACCCGCGCCGTAGCGGTCGAATATAATCTGCCCGGACTCACCGCCGAGAGCGCGGGAACCCGTGCGCTGGTGGGATTTCCGGTGGAACCGCTCGCGGCACGCGCCATCGAGGGACTCGGGGCCAATGCCGACAATTTCCGGGCGCGCAAGCTCAAGCCGGAGCTGATCGACCGTGCGGACCTGGTACTGGCCATGACCGAACAGATCCGGGATCAGGCGGCGGGGATGGGCTTCGGCGCGGGGTCACGGACTTTCACACTGCTGGAGGCGCACCGCATCGCCAAGGTGACCGGGGCGGAGACGATCGCGGATCTGCACCGGGCCCGCCACGATCTCGCGCTGGTCGGCCGGGAGAACATCGCCGATCCGGTCGGCCTGTCGGAATCCGCGTTCTGCCAAGCAGGTGACCAGATCGCCGAGGCGCTGGTGCCACTGCTGCTGGCGTTGGCTCCGCACGAGCAGGCCAGGCCGGTCGAAGACGAGCGCGGCGGCCTCGTCGTACAACCCGGGTCGGCGCCCGCGCCGCTGGCAGCCTTTCTTGCCGCCCAGCGGATCAGGTGACACGCAGGGCGCAGTGTCCAAGTGATACCGAGAGGGATTACACTCCCTCTGCGCGCATGCGCCCGCTTCCACGGATAGCTTCCGCCGTTGATGGTTCGACACACGACAGGAATCAGACATGCCGAAACGAATTTCGGATGTTTCGCTCCATGTTTATGTCACACCGGAAACCCTCGATCGCGTCGTCGATTCGGTACGCGAGGTGGTGGACGACCACCTCCAGGACCGCGATGTCTTCGCCTGGCGCTTCACCCTCCCCGTCGAGCCCGATGCGCCCGAGCACATCCTGCTCGAAACCCAGTGGCGGGTAGACCATCCCGGCCAGGAGCCCAGTACTCGGCGCACCTATGAGATCGCACTCAGCCTGGTCGGTGCCCCGCGCGATCTGACCGCGCCGAGCCTGGCCGCGCTGGAAAAGCGACTGATGTTGGAAACCGCAAGCTGCCCAACGGATCTGGAGATACCACGAACCATCCGGGTGCAGCGCCGCGACAGCTTCGACTTCGAAACCGAGCGCGAACGATTCCGCCTACCCGGGCCTTAGGACGTAGACGTCGGACGACACGCAGTCCCATTCGGGCTCTGCGTCATACGTTTGGAGCCATACGTTTCGGCGTACCCGATTGTTACCCATGTGCTCGCGAAATCAGTTGGCACTGTCCGCGAAACACATGGGCACCAGCCTCATCCGCGGGATGGGAAATGCCGGATGACACCTTCCTGCACGGTGGTGGCGAGCAATTCGCCACTGCGCGAGAAGAATCGGCCGGTTGCCAGGCCACGTGAACCGGCGGCCACCGGGGATTCGGTGGCGTAGAGCGCCCAGTCATCGAAGCGGAACGGGCGGTGGAACCAGATCGAATGGTTGATCGTCGCGGCCACGATGCGGTCCAGACCCCAGGACAGGCCATGGGTGGTGATGATCGAATCCAGCACTGTGGTGTCGGACGAATAGCCAAGCGCCGCAACGTGGATCAGCGGATCATCGGGCAGCCTGCCATCGGTGCGCATCCATACGCGGTTGTGGTTGAGCCGCTCCCCCGTGCCCTTCAGGATCCAGGCGGGGTCATTGGTGTAGCGCATATCGATCGGACGCGGCGCCTTGATGAACATCTCCAGCTTGTCCTCCAAGCCTTCGAAGCTCTCCTCGACGCGCGGCAACGACTCCGGATCCGGCACCTCCGGCTGGGCGTGCGCGTGCTCGAGCCCCTTGCCCCAATCCTGGAACGCGGCGAGCATGACGAACAGCTCCTGATCGTCCTGGGTCGCGGTGACGGTGCGGTTGGCCAGGGAACGCCCGTCACGGTGGCGGTCGACCCGGTATTCGATCGGCTTCTTCACATCGCCGCCGCGCACGAAATGCGCGTTGACCACGTGCAGTGGCCGGTCGCCGTCGACCGTACGTCCGGCCGCCATGATCGCCTGCGATACGAGCTGACCGCCGAATGTGCGGCTCCAGACCTTCTCCGGATGCTGGCCGACGAAGACGTCCTCGTCGACCTGTTCCAGATCCAGCAATTCGAGCAGCACATCCAGGTCGGAACCCGCCGTTGCGGCACCAAGGCCGACGGCACCACCTAGCGAAGCACTCACCTAATGGTCCTCCTCACCGATACGGTGCACATGGATCAGATTGGTGGAGCCGACAGTACCGGGCGGGGAGCCTGCCACGATTACCACCAGATCACCTTTTTGGTATCGCTCCATGGACAGCAGTGCTACATCCACCTGGTGGATCATCGCATCGGTGCTGTCCACCGTCGGGACGATGAAGGTTTCGGTGCCCCAAGTGAGCGACAGCTGGCTGCGCACCTCGGGGAGGGGGGTAAACGCCAGCAACGGCAGCGGGGTGTGCAAACGGGCCAGGCGGCGAACCGTATCGCCGGACTGGGTGAAGGCGACCAGCGCCTTGGCATTGAGCCGCTCGCCGATATCGCGGGCGGCATAGGAGATGACACCGCGCTTGGTGCGCGGCACATGGGTCAGCGGTGGTACCCGGGTGGATTCGGTCTCCACGGCGTGCACGATCCGGGCCATGGTGCGCACCGTTTCGATCGGGTACGCGCCGACCGAGGTCTCACCGGAGAGCATCACCGCATCCGCACCGTCGAGCACCGCATTGGCCACATCGGAGGCCTCGGCGCGGGTCGGGCGGGAGTTCTCGATCATCGACTCCAGCATCTGGGTGGCGACGATAACCGGCTTGGCATTCTCCCGAGCCATTTGGATGGCGCGCTTCTGCACGAGCGGCACCTGTTCGAGCGGCAGTTCGACACCGAGGTCACCGCGGGCCACCATGACCGCGTCGAAGGCGAGCACGATGGCCTCGAGGTTGTCGATGGCCTCGGGCTTCTCCAACTTGCCGATCACCGGGACGCGGCGCCCGACGCGATCCATCACGTCGTGTACCAGCTCGACGTCCGAGGGCGAGCGCACGAAGGACAGCGCGATGAAGTCGACGCCGAGCTTGAGCGCGAATTCGAGATCCTCGATGTCTTTCTCGGAGAGCGCGGGCACCGAGACGTCCATGCCGGGCAGCGAGACGCCCTTGTTATTGCTGACCGGACCGCCCTCGGTCACCCGGCAGACGACGTCGTTGCCCTCGACCCGGATGACCGTGACGCCGACCTTGCCGTCGTCGATGAGCAGGCGGTCGCCCGGCTTGGCATCCTTGGCCAGCTCTTTGTAGGTAGTGGAGACGCGATCGTGGGTGCCATCGATCTCGTCGACAGTTATGCGGACCTCTTCACCGCTGGCCCATACGGTCTTGCCCTCGATGAAGCGCCCCAGCCGGATCTTCGGTCCCTGCAGGTCGGCGAGAATGCCGACCGCCCGGCCGATATGGTCCGAGGCCTGCCGCACCTTCTTGTAGTTCTCGGCATGGTCGGAGTGTTCGCCATGGCTGAAATTCAGCCGCGCCACATCCATGCCACTCTCGACGAGTTCCCGAATACGTTCCTCGGTAGCGGTCGCTGGGCCGAGAGTGCACACAATCTTCGTCCGTCGCATCACGGGTAGAGCCTAGTCCCGTGCGGTACCCCGAGCCCGCTGTGGCCTCGGTGAAAGGTAGGTGAAAAATATGTACGAAGCATTAGTGGAAACTACAAACGGGTCTGGTCAGCGTGCGACATGGCGGGAAAGCCGGGTTTCCAGGCGGGTCTGCCCGAAGCCGAGCACCAGGCAGATCACCCAGTAGTAGAGCGCCGCGACGCCGTACAGGGCGAAAAAGTCGAAGGTCGGGGCCGCCGCGAGCTGTGCGGTACGCAACAGTTCGGTCACCAAGATGGTCGAGGCCAGCGAGGTGTCCTTCACCAGTGAAATGAGCGTATTCGAAAGCGGTGGCACCGCGATCCGCGCGGCCTGCGGCAGGATGATCAGTCGCAACTCCTGGGCATACGACATACCGAGCGCCTTGGCCGCTTCCCACTGGCCCTCCGCAACGCTGAGAATGGCGGCCCGCACGACCTCGGCGGCGTAGCCGCCGACATTCAGACTGAACGCGATCACCGCCGCCGGAAACGGATCGATAACGATATTGAACTGCGGCAGCGCGTAGAACACGATGAACAGCTGCACCAGCAGCGGCGTACCGCGAATGAGCGAGATGTAGAACCGTGCGGGCGCCGAGACGAACCACAGCGGCGACATCCGTGCCAAGGCCACGAACAATGCGATGACCAGACCGATGACGAAGCTGATCGCGGTCAGCGGAATGGTCTTATTGATCGTGGCCTGCAGCATCGGCCACAGGTTGTGCCAGATCAGTTCCCTGGTCGCGGGATCCACGGACGCTATTTGCTGACGTCGGTGCCGAAGTACTTCTCGGCGATCTTGGTCAGGGTGCCGTCGGCGCGCAATTGATCCAGCGCGGTATTCACCTGGCCGATCAGCGCGTCGTCCTTGCGGGCGGCGAAGGCCTGATGGCTGACCTCACCGGCCTTGGCGGCGATCTTGACGCTGGTGTCGCCGTTCTTCTTGATGTAGTCGAGCGCGACGAGGCTGTCGTTGACGGTCGCATCCACCCGGCCGGTCTTGAGCAACTGGACGGCCTGCACGAAGCCCTCCACCGCCTCGACCTTGGCGCCCGCGCCCTGGGCGACCTTGGCCCAGTTGCTGGTCGCCGACTGCGCGGTGGTCTTGCCGTTGAGGTCGGAGAGCGCGTTGATGCCGGTGCTGTCCCCGCGGGTGAGGATCACGCCCTCGGAGGTGGTGTAGGACTGCGAAAGGGCGTACTTGGCCTTGCGCTCGTCGGTGATCGAGACCTGGTTGGCGACCAGATCGAAGCGCTTGGACTCGAGGCCGGCGAAGATCGCGTCCCACGGCGTCTGCACGAATTCGATCTTCTTGCCGATCTTGTCGCCGACCGCCTGGATCACCTCGATGTCGTACCCGGTGAGCTTGCCGTCCGAGCCCTGATAGCTGAACGGCGAGTAGGTCCCTTCGGTACCGACCTTCAGCACATTCGGATCGCTGCTGCTGCCGCAGGCGGTGAGCCCGGTGGCGGCGATGATGGCGAGCATGGCGGCGGCGAACAGCTTGCGGCGCACGAAAGTCCCTCTCTTCGGTGTGCGGACCAATACTGCATCCACACACGACACAAAACCCGGCTCAGGGTACGCCAGGTGGCTGCCGATCGACAGTATTGCGATCATCGTGCGCCGAATCCGCCTACCGCGGGCCGAAATTGCGACGGCCCCGTCACATCGTCTTCCGATGCAACGGGGCCCGTCGGTTAGCTGTTCGCGGCGATCAGTCGCGCAGTGGCCGCCCGAGGCTGTCGGGCACCTTTCCGGTCAGCATCATGATGCCGTCGATCAGCGGCCAGATACCGCCGATACCGCAGGTCAGCCAGGTGACCGCGATCTGTGCGATGGCGATGCCGGTGTGGCCGGTGTAGAAACGGCCGATACCGAAGCCACCGAGGAAGATCTGCAGCAGACCCGCGGTCAGCTTCTGCTTATCCGAGAATGGGACACCTAACGGGTCGCGACCGTAGGGCGCTTCCGGATCGTTCGGGTTGTAGCCGCCGCCCGGGTAGGGCGCGGACGGGTAGCCGCCCGGCTGCTGGCCGTAGGGGTCGGGCTGACCGTACTGGGGCGGCTGCTGGCCGTACTGCGGCGGCTGCTGGCCGTATTGCGGCGGCTGCTGGCCGTACTGCGGCTGCTGGTTGTACGGATCCGACGGGTACTGCGGCTGGCCCGGCACCTCGGGCTGCTTGTTCAGGTCCGGCCCCGTCCCGGGCGGACCGTACTGCGGGCCGCCGAAGCCTGGCTGGTTCTGGTAGGGGTCGGTCACTAATGTCCTCCATCATTCGTGCATTTCGACGGGTGCTCACCCGTCTCCCCGCGTTCTAACCGGGCAATTGGGCACCCGAAGGTATCGTTGCGGACACGCGGTTGCATGTCTACTCGGTGCCCCCAATGAGTTACCCAAATGGTTATGGGGTCAGTCGTCCTTTTTCGAGGTTGCGACCTTACCCTGCTCGGTGCCCGAGGTCTCGGACTCCGTTGAGTTATCGCCGGTGGTGTCCGGTTCGTTGCCAGAGTTCTGGGATTTTGTCAGATTCGGTCCGTCGGCAGCGGTATTCGGTTCGGCCACCTCGGATTTCCCGGATCCGTCGTCATCCTGCTCGGGCTCGGCCTGCTCGGACTCGGCCGCACTCGTCTCCGATTCGGCTGCCGCGGCCGATGTCTCGTCCTTCGTCGTCGCCGCGCTGTGCTTCGGGGCCTCGGCCTCCGCCGCCGCTGCGGCCTTCGACGCCGCCTCGGATTCCGCACCCGCCGCGCGCAGCGCGCCGATCTGCCACGGCCACGGGCGCGAGACCGTCGACGGTTGCAACTGATCCGCGGTCTCCCTGCCCTTCGTCGCGAAGATGAAATAGGCGACGGCAGCGAGGAATACGATCGCGGAGGTGAACGAGTTGATCCGGATCCCCGCGATCTTGGTTGCCTCGTCGTCGCGCAGCAGCTCCACGAAGAAGCGGCCGAGGCAGTACCCGGCGACGTAGAGCGCGAACAGGCGGCCGTGGCCGATGCGGTAGCGCTTATCGATCTGCACCAGCAGCACCACGATCAGCAGGTTCCAGATCATCTCGTACAGGAACGTCGGCTGCACGACCTTATCGACGACGCCGGTGGAGACGCCGTTCATCATGTCGAGCTTGCCCTGATCATCGAAGCGCAGGTAGATCTCCAGACCCCACGGCACATCGGTCTTGCGGCCGTAGAGTTCCTGGTTGAAGTAGTTGCCGAGGCGGCCGATGGCCTGGGCCAGCAGAATCGGCGGTGCGATCGCATCGCCCAACGCGGGCAACGGGATTCGGTAGACCCGGCAGCCGATCCAGGCACCGACACCGCCGAGGAAGACCGCGCCCCAGATGCCGAGGCCGCCCTGATAGATCTTCAGCGCGTCGATCGGGTGGCCGTCGGCGCCGAAGTACTTCTGCCAGTCGGTGGCCACGTGATAGAGCCGCCCACCGACCAGACCGAACGGCACCGCGAACATGGCGACATCGAGGACCGCGCCCTGCTGCCCGCCGCGCTGCTGCCAGCGCCGCTCACCCCACCAGATGGCGACGATGATGCCGAGGATGATGCACAGGGCATAGGCCCGTAGCGGGAATGGGCCGATATGCCAGACGCCCTGAGCCGGGCTGGGAATGTAGGCCAACACATCAGCGGTGACGGCACCGTTGCTCAGGACGCTGTCTGCGAGGACTCGTAAGGTCACGGCCCCAACCGTAGCGGAGCACAGCCGCACACCGAGATTCGCGGTCGGTGCGCCCGGTCGGCGAGCGGATGCGGCTAGGAGGCGACGGTCGCGGAGCGGACGCCCTCGGCCAGTTCGGCCGTCAGCGTGCGGACCGCATCGAGTCCGTGCGCGGCGGCGGTCACCAGTGCCGAGCCCACGATGACCCCGTCTGCGTAGGAAGCGATTTCGGCTGCCTGTGCCCCCGAGCGCACGCCGAGTCCGACGCCGATCGGGATATCGGAGTGGGCGCGGATGCGCGCGCACAGCGCGGGCGCGGCGGAGGAAACCACATCGCGGGCGCCGGTGACGCCCATGGTCGAGGCCGCGTAGACGAAGCCGCGGCTGGCCTCGATGGTCTTGACCAGACGCTCCTCGGTGGAGGACGGCGCGACCAGGAAGATACGGTCCAGATCATGCGCGGCCGAGGCGACGAACCAGTCGTCGGCCTCCTCCGGAATCAGGTTCGGGGTGATGATGCCGGACCCGCCCGCGGCGGCCAGATCCCGCGCGAACCGGTCGACGCCATACTGCAGCACCGGATTCCAGTAACTCATCACGACGGCCTGGCCGCCCGCTCCGGTGATCGCCTCGACCACCGAGAACACATCGTGCACCCGGACGCCCCCGCGCAGCGCCTGCTCGGCGGCGGCCTGGATGGTCGGTCCGTCCATGACCGGATCTGAGTAGGCGACACCGACTTCGATAATGTCGCAGCCGGATTCGACCATGGTGCGACACACCTCGATCGAACCGGCCAGATCCGGATAGCCTGCGGGCAGGTAGCCGATCAGCGCGGCCCGTTCCTCCGCGCGACAGGCGGCGAAGGTATCGGCGAGGCGGGACTGCTGACTCACGACTGCGCCTCGCTGATGCTCGGCTTCGTCGTCGTCATGGACGCTGTGCTGCTCGTTCGCTCGCTCACTGCGCGGTCTCCTTATCAGCGGCGTGGTCATCGAACAGCCCGAACCATCGCGCCGCCGTGTCCATATCCTTATCGCCGCGCCCGGACAGGTTCACCAAGATGATCGCGCCCTTGCCCAATTCCCTACCGAGCTTCAGCGCACCGGCCACCGCATGCGCGGACTCGATCGCGGGGATGATGCCCTCGGCGCGGCTCAGCAGCAGCAGCGCGTCCATCGCCTCGGTATCGGTGATCGGGTGGTATTCGGCGCGGCCGATGTCCTTGAGGTAGGCGTGTTCGGGCCCGACGCCCGGATAGTCCAGACCGGCCGAGATCGAATGCGATTCGATGGTCTGGCCGTCCTCGTCCTGCAGCAGATAGGAGTAGGCGCCCTGGAATGCACCGGGCGTGCCACCGGTGAAAGTGGCCGCGTGCCTTCCGGTTTCGACGCCGTCACCGGCCGCCTCGTAGCCGATCAGCCGCACACCCGCATCGTCGAGGAAGGGGTGGAAGATGCCGATGGCATTGGAGCCGCCGCCGACGCAGGCGGTGACCGCGTCGGGCAGCCGACCGGTGAGCGCCTGCACCTGGGCGCGGGCCTCCAGGCCGACGACGCGCTGGAGGTCGCGCACCATCAGCGGGAACGGGTGCGGCCCGGCCGCGGTGCCGAAGCAGTAGTAGGTGACCTCGGCATTGGTGACCCAGTCGCGCAGCGCCTCGTTGATCGCGTCCTTGAGGGTCTGCGAACCGGTGGTCACCGAGATCACCTCGGCGCCGAGCAGCCGCATGCGGGCCACGTTCAACGCCTGGCGGGCGGTGTCGACCGCGCCCATGTAGACGACACAGTCGAGACCGAGCAGTGCGCACGCGGTCGCGGTGGCGACGCCGTGCTGACCGGCGCCGGTCTCCGCGATCACCCGGGTCTTGCCCATGCGCTTGGCGAGCAGTGCCTGGCCGAGCACGTTATTGATCTTGTGCGAACCGGTGTGGTTCAGGTCCTCGCGCTTGAGGATGATGCGCGCGCCACCGGCGTGCTCGGCGAGGCGTCGGCATTCGAAGATCGGCGACGGGCGGCCGGTGTAGTCGCGCTGCAGCCGGTCCAGTTCGTCGAGGAATGCCGGATCGAGGCGACACTTCTCGTATTCGGCGGTGACCTCCTCGATCACCGCCATCAGCGCCTCGGGAACATGCCTGCCGCCGTAGACACCGAAGTGGCCGCCCGCGTCCGGCTCATGGCCGCTGCGCTCGTGGACGCCGTCCGAAGCCTTGGGAAGTGTCGTCACCCGCGTCACCGGCCCCGCCGCGCGGGCTTCGGGCAGGACGGATGGGTGCCCGCCGTCACCAGCTCGGAGACGGCGGCGCGCGGGTCACCACTGGTGACCAGGCCCTCGCCGACGAGTACGGCGTCGGCGCCCGCACCGGCGTAGGCCAGCAGATCGGCAGTGCCGCGAATGCCGGATTCAGCGATGCGAATGACCTCGGTGGGCAGGCCAGGCGCGATGCGCGCGAACACGTCGCGGTCGACCTCGAGGGTCTTGAGGTTGCGCGCATTCACGCCGATCACGGAGGCACCCGCCTCGAGCGCGCGATCTGCCTCCTCCTCGGTGTGCACCTCGACCAGCGCGGTCATGCCGAGCGATTCGGTCCGATCGATCAGCGCGCTCAGCACGTCCTGTTCCAGGGCGGCCACGATGAGCAGGATGACGTCGGCGCCGTGTGCGCGGGCCTCGTGGATCTGGTAGGGACCGACGACGAAATCCTTGCGCAGGATCGGGATGCTCACGCAGGCGCGGACCGCGTCCAGGTCGTCGAGCGATCCGTGGAAGCGGCGGCCCTCGGTCAGCACGCTGATGATGCGCGCGCCGCCGTCCTCATAAGCCTTGGCCAGACTCGCCGGGTCCGGGATGTCCGCGAGTTCCCCCTTGGACGGGCTGGCCCGCTTGACCTCGGCGATGACGCCGATGCCGTCTTCGAGGAGCGCGGCGCGGGCGTCCAGCGGCGCGGGCGCTGCGGACGCGGCCGCCTTGATCGCCTGGAAGTCCAAGAGGGCTTCCCGAGCGGCCACATCCGCGCGGACCCCGTCGAGAATCGAGTCGAGTACCGTCATCTGGCTCGAATCCTTTCTGGGGAGACGGACTTGCTGCCTGAGAATCCCCCCAGGCGCTGTCTCACCGATGCTGACAAAGAATAAATGGCTTCGTGTGGCGCAACTGCGCCGGGGTTTGTAGTCACCTGCTCAGACACCGCGACCCCCGGATTTACCCTGATCATGATCGGGCGTGTCGGCGGGAGCCGGAGTGCGCCCGGACGATTCCTCGGTCGGGTCGGTGCCCGCGTCCAATGCGTCCCAGAGCACCCGCTCGGAGAGCTGTCCCGGTGTCGCGTCTGCGTCATCGGTGCGCTGGCGCGTCACCTGTTCGGTGGCAGCCGCGCGACGGAACACCGGATTGTCGTACTTGCCGGATAGCCGGGCGGTGTCCTGCGGCATGCGGGCGAGCAGGACTCCGGCCGTAAAGGCCGCCAGCGCGCCCACCAGCGAAAGCACGGCGGGGAACTGCGAGGTGACCACCTGAGTGACGGTCGCGCGGCCAGGCAGCTCCGCCAGGGTGGCCGCACGCGCCGCAGTCGCACCGGATCTGGTCAAGAGGGCGAAGGCGGGCACGGCGGTCACCGCCGCGACCAAACCGATCAGAACGCCGACCATGCGCCGCAGCCAGCCGCGCGTGGCCAGCACCGCGGCAATGGCGGCGAGCAGTACCAGGGCCAGTGGCGTCAGCGCACCGAACCAGACGCCGCCGTTGAGTCTGTCGGTGCGCGGTTCGGTGAGGCCATCGGTGGACGAGACGGTTACCCAGGTCATCCGGGACGAGCCCCATAGCGCCGCCGCCGCGATGGCGAGCAGGACGATCGCACCGACCGGATACTTGCGCTTCGGGGATTCGACACCTGCCGAGGCCGCCGGATCGGTATCGCCGGATTCCGAGCCGGTCATAGCGCGCTACCGTCCGCGGGGGTCGGCGCACCGTAGGCCCGAACGGTTTTCGCGGCCGCCACCGCGCGCAGCACCGCCATCGCCTTATTGCGCGATTCGACGTCCTCATAGTCCGGATCCGAATCCGCGACGATGCCCGCACCCGCCTGCACGTAGGCCGTGCCGTCCTTCAGCAGTGCGGTGCGAATGGCGATCGCGGTATCCGCATCGCCCGCAAAGTCGAGGTAGCCGACGACGCCGCCGTAGACACCGCGGCGAGTCGGCTCGAGTTCCTCGATGAGCTCCATCGCGCGCACCTTCGGCGCGCCCGAGAGTGTGCCCGCTGGGAAGCAGGCGCGGACCGCGTCCAGCGCGATCTTGCCCGGCGCAAGGCGGCCCGAGACCGTCGAGACCAGATGCATGACGTGGCTGTAGCGCTCGATATGCCGGTATTCGGTGACCCGCACCGTGCCCGGCTGGCAGACCCGCCCCAGATCGTTGCGGCCGAGATCGACGAGCATCAAATGCTCGGCGTTCTCCTTCTCGTCGGCCAGCAGCCCCTTCTCCAGCAGCAGATCGTCCTCCTCGGTGGCACCGCGCCACCTGGTACCCGCGATCGGATGTGTCGTTGCCACCCCCTCTTTCACGGTCACCAGTGATTCCGGGCTGGAGCCGACGATGGAGAAGGCGGTGCGGCCGTCGCCGTCGGGGATGTGGATCAGGTACATGTACGGGCTCGGGTTGGACGCGCGCAGCATCCGGTAGAGGTCCACAGGCGCGCCGTCGTAGTCCATTTCGAAGCGTTGGGAGAGCACCACCTGAAATGCCTCGCCCGCCTCGATCTCCTTGACCAGGCGGCGCACCCCGGCACCAAATTCATCGGTGGTGCGGCGGCGGATGTACTCCGGGTCGGGCTGATCGAAGACCGATACGGTGGACTCCGAGGGGGCCGCCAGCGCGGCGGTCATCCGGTCCAGCCGGGCCACCGCGTCGTCATACGCCTCGTCGACACGTTCGGCGGTGCCGTTCCAGTTGACCGCGTTGGCGATGAGCGTGATCGCGCCCTCATGGTGGTCGAAGGCCGCGAGATCGGTGGCCAGCAGCAGCACCATTTCCGGCAGCTGCAGATCGTCGACGGCGAGGGCGGGCAGCCGTTCCATTCGGCGCACCGCGTCGTAGCCGAGGTAGCCGACCATGCCGCCGGTCAGCGGGGGCAGGCCGGGCAGCCGCTCGGTCCGCAGCAGCTCCAGGGTTTCGCGCAGCGCGACCAGCGGATCGCCGCCGGAGGGTGCGTCCACCGGGGTGTTGCCGAGCCAGGCCGCTTCGCCGTCCACGACGGTGAGCGCGGACGGACTGCCAGCGCCGATGAACGACCAGCGCGACCAGGACCGCCCGGTCTCCGCCGACTCGAACAGGAAGGTGCCGGCCCGGTCCGCGGCCAATTTTCGGTAGGCCGACAGCGGAGTTTCCGAGTCTGCCAGCACCTTTCGGGTCACCGGAACCACTCGGTGCTCCGCGGCCAGTAGGTGGAACTGTTCGCGGGTCGTGGTGGTGGGAGTGGACGCGGCAGGCATGGGTCCATCATCCCAGGCGGGTCCGACACTCTTGTCGGCGCGTCCCAACCTTGCTGAGCGACTGTCCGGTTCACACGCACTGTAGGGGCCGGTGACCGGCGTCACTACACTCGCCCCGTTCGATTCCACATGCGGTTTCCATTCCGAGAGGAGACAAGATGTACCCCTCGCAACCAGGTGCGCCCGAGGGTCGGCACGCCGCCGTACCAGGCCTGCCCGGTCAGCCCACGCGAATGGTCGGCCTGAATTCGACGGGCGGATCACCGAGCTCCCCCCAGAACGCCCTAGCATCCTTCGTCACCTACGTGAAAGCGATGGAAGCCCTGGACAGGAACCACTTTCCGGACGAATACGCCATCCACAGCGACCGGATCAAGCAACTCGAGCCGTTCCTGCGCGCGCACGGAATTCTCGATGTCATGGAGATCAAGAATCCGGAAGTCGCCGCAATCATCGGCAGCTAGCTGAAAACGTCCCCGTCATCCCGGCCAACGGCTTGACGGGGACATGACGCCAAGGCGGCAAACAGACCTCGCGCCCGGTACTGTCCCCAGTATGCAGAAAGGTCAGCTCGCCCCCGAGTTCGAGCTTCCCGATCAATCCGGCACACCGCGTTCGCTCGATGCCCTGCTCGCGAACGGTCCGCTCGTGCTGTTCTTCTACCCCGCCGCCAATACGCCGGTCTGCACGGCGGAGGCGTGCCATTTCCGTGATCTGTCCGCCGAATTCGCGGCACTCGGCGCGTCGTGTGTCGGCATCAGCACCGACGGTATCGACACCCAGGCCGGATTCGCCGCTAAGCAGAACCTCGGATATCCCCTGCTTTCCGATGCCAACGGCAAGGTCGCCGCGGCCTTCGGTGTGAAGCGCGGATTGCTCGGCAAACTCGCTCCGGTCAAGCGGCAGACGTTCGTGATCGACCGAGATCGCAAGATCGCCACGGTGATCACCGGCGAGTTGCGTGCCAATGTGCACGCAGACGAGGCACTGAAGTTCCTGCGTGAGCGCGCTCTGCAGTAGCCGGTAATCCACGCTTCGCGGCTGCCGCCGCGAAAACGCCAGGTCCATCGCCATCGATCTCGCGATTGCCGGGCATACGCTGGATTCATGACTTCGAGCGAGGTTCGGCCGGACGGTCAGAAATCCACGCTGGCCACGTGGCGCACTCGGATCATCGCCGCAGTGGTGGTCGGCGCCGTTCTGATCGGCACCTACTTCATTCTGGCGGCGTTCATTCCACGCTGGTGGGCGCAGCGCGTTGCCGATCTGGTGAGCGGCAGCTTCAGCAAGGGCATCGGCTGGGGTCTGGTCTACGGCCTGCTCTGCACCGCGCTGCCGTTGTTCCTCATGCTGCTCGCCGCCATGATCTGGAAGCGCCGGGCCGGGAAGTTCATTGCGGGCGCCGCCGCATTGCTCGCGGTGATCCTCGCGATTCCGAATCTGATGACCCTATCGATCGTGCTCGGCAACAACAACGCCGCACACGCCGGTCAGCGGATCCTCGATGTCGACGCCCCCGCCTTCCGCGGCGCGTCGCTGGTCGGCGCGATCGTGGCGGCGGTCATCTTCCTCGCCTCGGTGTCCCTGATCTGCTGGCGTCGGTGGCGGCGCAAGCACCCCGGCAAGCAGGCGGTGTCACCCGCCGCCGCCCCGCAGACGCCGCCAGTCGCCCAGGACACCTAGCCGACTTGCCAATCCAATTTTGTGAGTGACCTCACGTCGAACACCAAGTTCATGACGGTCGAGCGAAGTCGTGGCAAACTCATTTACGCGAGTGGCTGTGAACATGCTTTTCATTAATCGCTAGGCTCACTAATAAGAACACGTCACTTGGCTCGAAAGAAGGCACCCAGTGACGAAGTGGCTCGACCCGGACGAACAACGAGCTTGGCGCGCGATCGTTGCGCTGATGACACGTCTACCAGGCGCTTTGGATACCCAACTGCAGCGCGAATCCGGGTTGACGCATTTCGAATACTGGGTGCTCACCCTGTTATCGGAAGAGCCGGGCCATCGGCTGCAGATGAGTGAGCTGGCCCACAAAGCAAATGCATCGCTATCGCGACTCTCTCATGTGATTTCGAAGCTGGAGCGATTGGGCTGGGCGCAACGGTCAGCAACCACCGGCCGCCGCGGTGTGCACGCGGTGCTCACCGACGACGGCTACTCGAAGGTCGTCGAGGCGGCACCCGGTTATCTGGATGCGGTGCGCCAGTTCGTATTCGACGGTCTCGAAGCCGGACAAACTGCGCAACTCGCCGACCTCAGCGAACTACTTGCCACCCAACTCTCCGACACCCTGAACCAGTCCAGCGGACCGTCGACGGCAGTCGAGGAGCCCGATCAGCCGAATCCTTAGCAGCCGCACGAGATTCGGGCAGTTTGCGGACCAGGCACGAGAATACGACGGCGATGGCCGTGGCGGTGCCCACCGAATCGCGGTGCGCGAGTTCAACACTGCGGGGTCGGTCGTCTGCCGGCGGCTCGGGAACTCGAACTCAGTCGTCGGCGAGCAGCAGGTTGTCGGCGAGCAGCAGATCGGAATCGAAGCAGGTGTGGGTGCCGGTGTGGCAGGCCGCGCCCTCCTGGTCGACGACCAGCAGGATGGTGTCGCCGTCGCAGTCGAGGCGGACCTCGTGCACGTACTGGGTGTGGCCGGAGGTCTCACCCTTGACCCAGTACTGTTGGCGAGACCGCGAATAGTAAGTCGCCTTACGGGTTTCCAGCGTACGGGCCAGCGCCTCGTCGTCCATCCAGGCAACCATCAGCACATCGCCGGTGCCGCGCTCCTGCGCGACCGCGGCGACGAGTCCGGCGTCATTGCGCTTTAGCCGGGCGGCGATGGCGGGGTCGAGAGTCATATGACCTGTTATACAGGCCCGCGGCTGCTGCGCCACACGCACCCGGCGCACTGCGAATTCGGGCAATACTGATGGCTGCCCGTACCCCGCCCGCTATCGTCAGCGCGTCGCTGAGATACCACACGGCGCGGTAGTACCACTCCCCTACTCGGCACCTGGTCGACCCCTGCCGTCGTTCAGGCCAACCGGGTTGCTGCTCTGGCCCAGACTCCGGCGCCGGGGCCCCGACACGAACACGCAGGCTATTGATCTAGCCCCCACACGAGCAGTTCTTTAGCCCAACAGTCACCCCGCTGCCCACCGGACCTGGCCATCGCACCGAGACCGCAAGACTCCGGACTCCAGGCACGCACCCGTGTACAACGCCTACCACGATCAGCGCCCGATCCGCCAAAGATGCACTGCGCAAACTGGATTCGGCTCACCTAGAACGAGACCAGCCGCCGCCCGACTGAGAGCGGCGCGAATCAGGTTGCGCAGAAGCGGGTTCCGCTCCAGCTCGACCAGCTCGTCCTACTGCACGCCGACTCGACAACCGAAGATCCGCGACATCCGCCAAGATCGCAGCTGGCCCCGGGATCATTCCTCGGGCAGCGGAATCAGTTCGAGATGTTCGGCCACAGCCTTTTTGGTGCAGGTGTTCCGGCCGGTCAGCAGGTTGACCCCGCCGCGGTGGGCGACCAGCCATTTGCCGCAGACACAGCGCAGATAGCGAACTGATCCATGCGTCGACACCAGCATCGGCGAGGGCCAAGAGCATGAGGGACACATGGCGGACATGGACGCCAAGCCTGGGGAAGTATCGAGCAGATAGCAATCACCGCTGCGGCGTGGCGGCCGAAATGTTAACGCACCACAATGTGTTCGGCGCGCATGGCAGCCTTGACCTGGGGGATGGTCAGGTCGCCGAAGTGAAAGACGCTGGCGGCCAGGACCGCATCCGCTCCGGCGTGCACGGCGGGCGCGAAGTGTTCGATCGCACCCGCGCCACCGCTGGCGATCACCGGTACCGACACCGCCTCGCGCACGGCCTTGATCATCGGCAGATCGAAACCGGCCTTGGTGCCATCCGCATCCATCGAGTTGAGCAGGATCTCACCGACGCCGAGTTCGGCACCGCGTATCGCCCATTCGACGGCGTCGATACCGGTGCCGCGCTTGCCGCCGTGCGTGGTGACTTCCCAGCCGGAGGGGGTGTCGGCCTGGCCCTCGGGCACGGTGCGCGCGTCCACAGACAGCACGATGCACTGCGAACCGAAGCGCTCGGACATTTCGCGCAGTACCTCGGGACGCGCGATGGCCGCGGTGTTCACCGACACCTTGTCCGCACCCGCGCGCAGCAGCCGGTCCACATCATCCACCGTGCGCACACCGCCGCCGACGGTGAGCGGGATGAAAATCTGTTCGGCCGTTCGGGTCACGACATCGATCATGGTGCCGCGGTCGCCGGTGGAGGCGGTGACGTCGAGGAAGGTCAGCTCATCGGCACCCTGCAGGTCATAGGCGGCGGCGAGTTCGACGGGATCGCCCGCATCGCGCAGGTTTTCGAAGTTGATGCCCTTGACCACTCGGCCCGCATCGACATCCAGGCACGGAATCACGCGTACCGCCAATGTCATCGGCTCACCCTTCCTCGAATCATGCCTGTCCCGACGCGCGCAGCCTCACGCATCGTCGGCGACCGTGCAAATCATTTCCAGCAGTTCCTCGTGTACCCCGGGCGCGGCGGCCAGCACCGACCCCGAGGTAATGGTCCATGGCGCACCCGCCAGATCGGTGACCACACCACCCGCCGCACGCACCAGCGCCACGCCCGCGGCGTTGTCCCACGGATGATGTCCGAAGACGATCGCGCCGCCGAGCACACCCGATGCGGTGAACGCGAGGTCGATACCGGTGGAACCGTGCATGCGCACCCGCGAGGACAACCGACTCAGCGGACCGAGCAGGTCGAAACGGAACCGGCCGGGAATGCGCCCCGCGGAATCCACATTGAACGCGCCGAAGCCGATCATCGCCTCGCCCAGCTTGCTGCGCGGCAGCCGCGGCAGCGGTTCGCCGTTGAGTAGCACCGGGCCGGTAGCGGCCGCCGCATAGCGCTGGCCGAGCAAGGGCAGCCAGGTCAGCCCGAGCAGCGGCTCCCCGTCGTGCACCAGCGCAAGCAGCATGCCGGAGAGCGGGTGCCCCGATGAGTAATTGAAGGTGCCGTCGATCGGATCCAGCACCCACGCGGTGCCGGAGGTGAGCTGCGGTCCACCGAATTCCTCACCGTGCACCTCGATTCCGGTGCGCTGTTCGAGCTGGGCCGAAATGGTGCGCTCCAGCTCGAGATCGAGTTCGGTCGCAAAGTCGTTGCGGCCCTTGGCGACCGCACTCGGCGCGCCGATCCCCTCGACGAAACGAGGACTGGCCGCATCGAGAATATCGCTCGCGACGTCGAGCAGCGCCGGTAGTTCGGTGTCGAGGCGGTTTGCGGTCATCGAATCGGTCAGCGCACCGCAGCCAGCGCCTCGGGCAGCGTGAAGCGGCCCGCGTACAGCGCCTTGCCGACGATCGAACCCTCGACACCCTCGGGGACCAGTTCGGCAATGGCGATCAGATCCTCGATGGTGGAGACGCCGCCGGAGGCGACGACCGGCGCATCGGTCGCGGCGCACACTTCGCGCAGCAGGTCCAGGTTGGGGCCGGTGAGGGTGCCGTCCTTGGTCACATCGGTGACCACATAGCGCGAGCAGCCGTCGCGTTCGAGGCGCTCGAGTACCTCCCACAGATCGCCGCCGTCACTGACCCAGCCGCGACCGCGCAGCCGGTGCTCACCGTCGATGATCCGCACGTCGAGGCCGACGGCGATGCGCTCACCGTGCTTGGCGATGGCGCGTGCGCACCACTGCGGATCCTCCAGCGCGGCGGTGCCGAGGTTGACCCGGGCACAGCCGGTGGCCAGCGCGGCCTCCAGGGATTCGTCATCGCGAATGCCACCGGACAGCTCCACCCGCACATCGAGTTCGCCGACAACGTCGGCCAACAGTTCCCGGTTGGAGCCGCGCCCGAATGCCGCGTCGAGATCAACCAGATGCACCCACTCCGCACCGGCCTCCTGCCAGGCGAGCGCCGCGTCGCGCGGGGAGCCGTAGTTGGTTTCGCTGCCCGCCTCCCCCTGAACCAGGCGCACGGCCTCTCCATTGGCGACATCGACAGCAGGTAGCAGCACAAGACTCACGGATGCAGTTTAGTTGCTCGCTCCGCACGCCCTATCCCCGGCCTGCGGAAATACCGGTGCCGTCAGTCGCGGGCATGATCATCGAGGATGCGGGTGAGCAACCGGACGAGTTCGCGGCGCTCGGCGGCCGAGAGGGCGGCCAGCAACTCGTCCTGGGCGCCTTCGATGCGGTGATCCAGTTCGGCCAGGTGGCGAGTGCCAGCCTTGGTGATGGTAACGATATTGCGGCGGCGGTCGCCCGGGTCCGGACTGCGTTCGATGAGACCCCGCTCGGCCAGATCATTCAGAGCCGCGACGATATCGCTGCGATCAATGCGGGTGCGTCGGCCCAGATCCGCCTGGCTGGCGGGCCCGAATTCGTCGAGCGTGGTGAGCAGGGCGTAGTGATAGCGGCGTGATCCGGTCGCGTCGAAGGCGCGCTCGGTCGCCCGGTTGGCCAGGATTGCCACCTGATTCACCAGTCGGGTGGGCAGGGCGCGCAGCCTGCCCGAGGTGTCCTCGTGCGCGATCTCCATGCGCCAAATGTAGCAACACTTGTTGGTGACACCCACAATCTGTTACGTTGGCTCCACCAACATTGGAGTGACCAACATTTGATATGAAAGGTTCGACCGATGAACAAGATCCGCCGCATCCTCCCCCTCGCCGCCCTGCCGCTGGCACTGCTCGCCGCCTGCGCGACCGCCACCGCCAAGGACGACCCAACCCAGCGCCAACTCCGAGAGCTGGTGGACCGCAATGAGATCACCGCATTGGTCGACCGGTTGGGCAGCACCTTGGACGAGGGACGCTTCGACGACTTCCATGCGATCTACACCGCCGATGCGACCGCCAAAACCCCCGGTGGCCGGGCCGATGGCATCGATGCACTGATCGCGCAGGCCAGCCGGAATCACACCGATGACAAGCGCGTTCAGCACTTCATCAGCAATGTGATCATCGATCTGCACGGCGATACCGCCGACGTGCGGGCGAATCTCATCGCCACCTTCAGCCCCACCGCGACCGCCGAACCGCGGACCGCTCCGGAACCGCAGTTCACCCTCGGCGAGGTCTACCGCTTCGACGCCGTCCGCACCGCCGCGGGCTGGCGCCTGTCCCGAGTGGAGACGACGCCCGTGTGGTCCACCGGCACCCGGCCCTAGGCCAAATGCTCGAACCGCTCGTCGGCCTTGGCGAGAATCCGTGTGCGATAACAACTCAGCGTGGCCGCGACCGCGAATACCGCGGTCGCCAGGGCCGTCGCTATCCGAACCCACTCGCCTACCTGGAATTCGGTTGCCGCTCTCTCGATTTCGGCGAGACTGTGCCGGGAACGTTCGTCGAACAGGATCGTCGCGCGCGGCCACAGATAGAGAATCGACAGCAGGAATTGCCCGCTGATGAGCGAAATCATTGATGCGACGACCCATCCCCGGGCGAGGCGGTACCGAACCGCCACCACACAGGCGATCAGTGCGCATACCGTCAACACCCCGCCGAGCGGACGCATGACATCGCCGACCGCGACCTCGCTCATGAACTGCTGGGTCTGTGCCAGCGAATCGGGTACATCGCGAAAGATATTGGGGTACAGCATGATCGTCTCGGTGAGGGCGGCCGCGAACGCGAAACTCGCGACCGTGGCGTAGACCCCAGTGACGGTCAGCGCAACCGTGACGGACCTCATAACAACCTCCTCGCCACGACCGTAGGCCCGGGCCTCGGCGTTGCGGATCCGGAAGCAGCCCCCATATACACGGCACCCGGGATCAGGGTCTACCCGGAGGATCGTCACCATCTGCAGGGCAACGCAAAAAGGCCCCCAACTGTGTTGGGGGCCTTTCGCAAGGATGTTCCGGCGGTGTCCTACTCTCCCACACCCTGTCGAGTGCAGTACCATCGGCGCTGGTGGCCTTAGCTTCCGGGTTCGGAATGGGACCG
>NZ_JBSGEQ010000027.1:0-122475 GCF_053602975.1 Nocardia sp. NPDC004278 | reverse complement strand
GCGGCCCCCTGGTGTCTCGCGTCCGAGCCGTCGAGACTCGCGACTTCGTCGCATGCGCTTCGACGACTCGGACGCGAGACGGGCCGCGAACAGTCGCTCGTAAGACTCGCTCCGTGGCGGTTGCCCAACCTGGAAAGCTCAACTAAGTCAAGAAGACTAGACGCATCACGGTGTCGAGATGTCTAGACTTCGCACATGTCGGCCGATGACGTGGCGCGCGTTTTCGCGATCGAAGATAAAGTCGAGCGACTCAAGGCGGCCACCGATGGGGTGGCGGCGGCCCAACAGACCATCAACGAACTGACCCGTATCCGCAGAGCGGTGATCAGGGAACTACATGCCGAGGGCTGGACCTTCGCCAGAATCGGTGCGGCGGCGGGACTTTCCCGCGCGCGGATCCATCAGGTGAGTACCCAGGGTCCGGCACCGGAAGGTCTGTTCTTCGGGCATGGGTCGCTCACGGTGATCGCTCCCGAGGTTCGCAGTGGTCGAGTGCTGGGCGCTCCGGACCCGAGCGCGGCGCAGCGACTGGTGGAGTTGCTGCGCGAGCTCGGCTTCACCGCGGCCGTCGAGCACTTCCTGCCGGGCCGACCCGTCGATCTGAATCGCGACGGGTTGATCGTGCTCGGCGGGCCCGAACTGTCCCCCAGTGTGCGTCAGCTCATCGCGGCGGATCCGCGGCTGCGGCGCGCGGTGGCCAGGGCCGGGGATGCCCGGCGCGGCATCGAGGATCGCGCGGCCAGAAGGGTATACCGACCGGGCGGCCCGGAACCGCATGACATTGCCTATATCGCCCGCCTCCCACGCCCCGACGGCCGCGGTACCGCCCTGATCATCGACGGGCTGCATCCGCCCGGCTCCCTCGGCGCGATCCGTTTGCTCGCAACCAGATTGGCCACGCTGCACGAACGCGCTGCCACACACCTGTTTTCGGTGCTCGTCGCGGTGCGCTACGACCGCGCCACCGGGGAGCCGGTCGATGCCGATCTACTCACCCCGGTGTACCGGCACGACGGCGAACCCAGAACGATTCCGAGCCTTCGACGCTGAGCCGTTGGACTCCCGGACACCTTTTGGCAATCGAATAGCAGACGGCGGCCGATGCGCTGTGGTGAGTCGCGCCGGGCCGCCGCATATTCGATCGCGTCCGAAGAACGCAGGTGGCCCACACCAGTTCGCAATGAAACCGTGATGTGTCACACGTCACCAATACCTTCCATCTCGGCTCGACACCCGCGATGCTGAGTTAGCTAGTCGATAACCAACGGTGGCAGGTAGGTCCGAATGAATGTTCCACGTCCGGCGCGAGCGGGTTCCGCGTCGATGGCTGCCCGGCCCGAACGCGGATCGGGCTCAGCTCGCAACGCGGGCGCCCCGACGGCGCGACCGGTGACCGCGACCCACCGCGTGACCTACAGCAATCGACTCAAGGTCTTCATCGGCCCCGACGACGCCGTGGTCGATTTCCTGCGCCCGCTGCGCAGACTGGACGGCTACGACGCGTATTCGGTGAATCTCACTCGCCTGCCGACCCCGATGCCCGCCGCGGAGATCACCGCGGCGATCAGCGCCGCGCCGGGTACGAACGCCGTGCAGTGCGTCGGCTCGGCCGACGTGCTCACCATCGAACTGCGCACCATCGTCGACGGGACGCCACGCCGGTACTTGCTCGGCCTGCCCGGCGATCGCCTCGGTCATCCTGGCGTCGACGTGCCGAATGGGCCCGATCTGCTGCGCGTATACCCCGATGAGGTCTTCGACGCCGAATATGCCGCGGAGGTATTCGCGATGTACTTCCACACCGGCGATATTCCGGCGGGCTTCCAACTGCGCGAGGTCGTCGAATGACATTCACGCGCAACAGCACTCGCAAGGTCGGGAGGGTACGACGATGAAAGCAATCGTGATCGCGAGTGTGGTGCTGGTCGTCATCGTGATCGCCGCGGTGGTCACCAGGATGCTCCGGCAGCGCACCGAGCGCACTCATCTGACCGTCGCCGATCTGCAGGCGCGTTTGGCCGAGGAAGCCGAACGCTTGCTTCGGGACAGTCCGGTGGCCGAACCCGACACCGAGCACGCCACACCGCATTTCCCCCGGCCGCAGCGCATAGGAACTGGTCGGTAGCTAGGCTGGACGGCACTACTGTCGTTCACATCGCTCAGCATTCGGTTCGGTGCGGATCCGCAAGGGAAAGGATCGCGGCCGTGCGCACAATGCTCGAACAGATGGTGCAATTGGCCGTTCGAGGGCCGATGGCGCTGGCCCGCATCGTGGATGCAACCGGGCCCGGGCCACGCGAGTTGGGCGCGGCCATGGTGGTGACCGCGGACGGCGAGGTGCTCGGGTCGCTATCGGGCGGTTGCGTCGAGGCCGCGGTCGTCGAGTCGGCGCGGGAGGTGCTGGCCAATGGGCATGCGGTATCGGATCGATTCGGATATGCCGAGGCCGACGGATTCGCCGTCGGCTTGACCTGCGGGGGTGAGATCGAGGTTTTCGTCGAACGCGTGGATGACGCACGGCTATCGGTGCTGTCGGCATTGCGTGCGGCCATCGCGGCGAACGAGCCGGTTGCGCTGACCAGCACGTTGGACGCGGCCCCGGACTGGAAACTCTTGCGGCTCGGCGATTCCGAGCCGTGGCGTGGCGTCGACCGCGACGCGCGAGCACTGCTCGCCGCCGGACGCAGCGGCGTGGTCGGCTCGGATGAATGCGAGACGGTCCAAGCGCCGCGCCCTCGCGTGTTCGTCCAGACCTTTGCCGCTCCGGCCCGCATGATCCTGGCGGGCGCCAATGACTTCGTCCGCGCCCTCGCCCGCACCGGCCGTCAGCTCGGCTACCGGATCACCGTCGTCGATGCCCGCGAAACCTTCACCACCCCAGCCCGATTCCCTTCGGCACATGAGGTGGTCGTCGATTGGCCGGACCGGTATCTGACCGCCGAGTACGTCGCCGGACGCATCGATGAGCGCACGGTAGTCTGCGTGCTCACCCACGACACCAAATTCGATGTGCCGATGCTGGTGGCGGCATTGGGAATCGAGGAAATCGCTTTCATCGGCGCGCTCGGCTCCCGGCGCACACATGACGAACGCGTCGAACGCCTCCGCACGGCCGGTATCACCGACGATCAATTGGTTCGCGTGAAAAGCCCACTCGGCCTGGACCTCAACGCCCACACCCCCGATGAGACCGCCATCTCCATCGCCGCCCAGATCCTCGCCGAACGCGGTGGTGGCTCGGCCCGGCCGCTCACGTTGACGGACGGACCGATCCACCACTGAGGACCTACGGCGACCTCGGCGAACTGGGCGCCGAAACTCATCGGCCCGCGCCGGGTCGGATCGGCGCTCGGCCGCCGCTGCCGATCGCCTCGGTATCGGTGCGGCCGTTGCGGATCAATATGTCGACATACGAATCGACCAGTGCCGGTTCGGCTATCGGGCGTAGCCGACCGTCCACGCCCTCGAGCAGGTACGGGTCGTAACAGTGCAGCGGTGACTGCGCATCGGCGACCGCGATACCGACCAACTGGGTCAGCACCGAGAACGGACGAACCCCGGACGCTTCGCGCGTCCGGGGTTCGTAGCAAACCGTAGTGCGTCGGATCAGGCCGCGGCCCAGGCCGGGCGCAGCGTATTCATCGGCGGCCGGTCAACCAGCGATACCTCCGTGCTGTGGGCGGTGAAGGCATCGCCGATCAGCGGGAACTGGGTCAGCGCCGCACCGGAATCCTGCACCCCGCTGCGACCGAGCACGGTGCCGAGGATCTGACGGCTCATCACCCCGAGATCGGCGAGCGGGCGGTTGCGGTGGGTGCGTACGCCCAGATTCACCTGACCGATCGCGGACAGGCCGAGGCGGTCGTAGGTGTCGAGGAGCAGACCGATCTCCACGCCGTAGCCGGGGGCGAACGGCACCGAGGTCAGCAGTTCGCGGGTGCCCGCGTACTCGCCGCCGAGCGGCTGCAGCACCTGCGAGAGTTCCGGACGCAATGCGGCCAGCAGCGGACGGGCGACGAGTTCGGTAACGCGACCGCCACCGTGCGCATCCACCGCACCCGCCTGCCGCAGCGGCCTGCGGTAGTAGGCCTTCGCCAGATGCATATCGTCGACCAGCAGCAGCGGGCCGAGCAGTTTCGGCACGAAGGCCGGATCCGGATCGATGAGATCGGAGTCGACGAAGGCGATGAGATCGCCGCTGGTCACCGCCAGCGACCGCCACAGTACCTCGCCCTTGCCCGGCATCGGGTCGAGTTCGGGAACGGCCTGCTCGCGAGTGATCACCTCGGCGCCCGCGGCCAGCGCGCGTTCGGCGGTGGCGTCCGTAGAACCGGAATCGAGCACGATCAGCTCATCGACCAGGGTGCCGAGCAGGGGCCGAATGCTGGCGACCACATCGGCGACGGTGTTCTCTTCGTTCAATGCGGGCAGCACCACCGAAACGGTGCGTCCACGCTTGGCGGCGACGAGTTCGTCAACCGTCCAATCGGGGGCGTCCCAGGTATTGGTCGTCGCCCAGACGGGGCTCTGTGGGTGATGGAAATTCATACCAGACCTCGCAGGGTTCGTGCGGGGGGCCGGATGCCCTGTATCGCGGCGATCATGTCCACGACGCGCCGAGTCTGGGCAACCTCGTGGACTCGGAAGACTCGGGCGCCGGCGGCGGCCGACCATGCTGTTGCCGCCAATGTGCCCTCCAACCGTTCGGATAGACCGACACCTAAAGTCTCCCCGATAAAATCCTTGTTGCTCAGCGCCATCAAGACTGGCCATCCGGTATTTACAAGAACGTCCATTCCCCGCAACAACTCGAGCCCGTGATAAGTGTTTTTGCCGAAATCATGGGTCGGATCGATCAGAATCGAATCCCGCCGAACCCCGGCCGCGACCGCATCTTCTGCGGCGCGCACCACGGTTTGCATTACTTCTGCCATCACATCGGCGTAGCGGACTCGATGCGGCCGGGTGCGCGGAACCGCCCCGCCGGTATGGCTGCACACGATGCCGACGCCGCGATCGGCGGCCACCCGGACCAGATCCGGATCGGCGCCCGCCCAGGTGTCGTTGATCAGATCCGCGCCCGCGGTCACCGCGGCGTCGGCCACGTCGGCACGCCAGGTATCGATGCTGATCAGTAGCTCGGGATATTTCTCCCGGATCGCCGCGACGAAGGGGACCACCCGGCGGGTCTCTTCCGCGGCATCGACCAGGGTGCCGGGGCCGGCCTTCACCCCGCCGATATCGACCAGGTCGGCGCCCTCGTCAACCGCCCGCGCGACCGCGTCCATGGCGGCCGCGTCGGTGAAGGTGGCGCCCCGATCGTAGAAGGAATCGGGAGTGCGGTTGACGATGGCCATCACCAGCGCCCGATCCGTCGCCACCGGCTTGCCGCACAGAGTGGGAAGCGGCGCTGCGGTGGGGCTGAACATGGCTCCGACTGTACCTAGACCACCTACTGTCTAGCTTTTGGGCACACGCGCCGCGGCGACGTCCGCGGCGTATTCGTCATAAGCGGGAACGTAGCCGTCGGCGCGGCCAGCGAGGACATACAGCGTGCTGTCCGGATCGCTGGCATAGCCCTGTTTGCGGAGTTCGACCTTGCGACTCTTGAAGGTCGAGGTCTGTTCGAGTTCGGCGACGACCCGGATGAACAGCGGCACCGCATAGCCGGGCAACCGCGAATATGCCAGTTCGGCGAGCGCGTGGCCGTCGAATTCGGCGCCCGGATGCAGGGTCACCGCCGCCATGCCCGCCTTACCGTCGGTGCCCGGAATATCCACGCCGAAGACGACCGCCTGCGAGATCGCATCGGATTCGGTCAGTGCGCCCTCGACCTCGGTGGTGGCCACATTCTCGCCCTTCCAGCGGAAGGTATCGCCGAGCCGATCGACGAAGGCGATGTGGTGCCAGCCCTGATCACGGACCAGATCCCCGGTGTCGAACCAGATATCGCCGTCCTCGAAGCCGTCGCGCACCAGCTTCGCCTCGGACGCGGCCCGATCGGTATAGCCGTCGGCGGGCGAACGGTCGGTCACCTTGGCCAGTAGCAGGCCGACGCCGCCGCCCGGTACCCGGTGCAGCCGTCCGTCGCTATCGCGCTTGGCCTTTCCGGTCGCGTCGTCGTATTCGACGATGGCGTAGGGCAACGGCCCGAAGCCCGCGGTGCGATCCACCCCAAAGGCGTTGACGAAGGCGATATTCACCTCGCTCGCGCCGTAGAACTCGACGATGCGGCCGATGTTGAAACGGGTCTTGAACTCGTCCCAGAGCTCCGGGCGCAGACCATTGCCGACGGCGAGTCGGACCCGATGCTGCCGGTCGGTCGGCTTGACCGGCTGATTGAGGAGGTAGCGGCACAGTTCGCCGATATAGATGAATGCGGTCGCCTGTTCGCGAATGATCTCGTCCCAGAACCGGGAGGCGGAGAACTGCCTGCCGAGTGCGTAGGTGCCGCCCGCACCGAGGACCGCCCCCAGCGCGACGGTGAGCGCATTGTTGTGGTAGAGCGGTAGGCAGCAGTACAGCGTGTCGTTGCCGCGCAGGCGAATTCCGAGTCCGCCGAGTCCGGCCATACTCTTGGTCCAGCGCAGATGCGTCATCACACTGGCCTTGGGCAGTCCGGTGGTGCCGGAGGTGAAGATCAGGAAGGCGCGTTCCTTCGCGGTGATCCGCGCACAGACCGGCGGGTCGGTTGGGGCGGCATCCTCGGCCGCTTTGTGCAGGTCCTGCGAAAAGAGCACCTTGGCAAGGGGTTCGGCGAGCGAGTCCAATGCCTCGCGGCATTCCTCACCGACAACGTTCAGCACGCTGTCGAGCAGTCCGAAGCTGTGGGCGAGCACCTGATCACGCTGGTGGTGGTTCAGCAGGCCGACCGTGGCACCGAGTTTCACGGTGGCCAGCACCACGAACAGGGTTTCGGGGCGGTTGGTCATCAGCACGCCGACCACGTCACCGCGGCGCACCCCCCGGTCGGCGAGCACCTGCGCATAACGGTTGACCTGCGCGTTGGCTGCGCCATAGCTGAAGGTTCGCCCCTCGAACTTCAGGAACGTCCGGTCCGGATACCGATGCGCATTGCGTTGGAAGTACAGACCGACCGAGGATTCGCTATCCGGCCGCACCAGCATGCCGAGTGCACCGCGCAGCATGGACGGCGCGTCGAATGCCATGCGCGGCAACTGTTTTGCGATATCGAATAGGCTGACCGTGGCGTAGGCGTCGGTGCTCACTGCGTCACATCTCCTCATCGAGCGTAGTGGCGTGCTCCTGCGCCGGTTCTGGTGGCACATCGGGACGCAGTGCCGCGAAGGCCGCGGGCAGATCCTCGACCACGGTGATCCGGGCCCTGGCCGACTCGGATACGAACTTGCGAGCGTAGAGCTCGTCCAGCCAGTCGAACAGGCCCCGAAAGAAACCGTTCGGATCGAGCACGACGACCGGCTTATCGTGCTGCCCCAGATAGCCGCCGGTCCAGGTTTCGAAGAACTCCTCGAGTGTGCCGATGCCGCCGGGCAGGGTGAGGAAGGCGTCCGCGCGATCCTCCATGACCTGTTTGCGCTGGCGCATGGTGTCGGTGACGATCAGTTCGTCGGCATCCACATCGGCCACTTCCTTGTGCACCAGATGTTTCGGGATCACCCCGATGGTGTGCGCGCCGCCGGCGCGGGCACCCGTCGCGACCGCGCCCATCATCGAGACGTGACCACCGCCGGAGACCAATTGCCAACCGCGCCTGGCGATTTCGGTGCCGACCCGAGCGGCGAGGCCGAGCAGTTCGGGTTCGCCGGTACTGGCCGAGCAGTAGACGCACACCGCGTACCCGCGCTCGCTCACCACTGGTCCTCTGTGCCAATGGCTTCGGCGCCATTATTCGACTCGGCTGCCGACAGGATGATCTGCACGACCTCCTCGACACTGTCGGTCACATGCAGCAAACCGAGATCACCGGGTGAGATCTTGCCGGAGCCGCCGAGCGAATCACGCAGCCAGTCGACGAGTCCGGCCCAGTACTTGCTGCCGAACAGGATGATCGGGAAGCGGGTGATCTTGCGGGTCTGCACCAGGGTCAATGCCTCGAACAGCTCGTCCAGGGTGCCGAAGCCGCCCGGCAGACAGATGAATGCCTGCGAGTACTTCACGAACATGGTTTTGCGGGCGAAGAAGTAGCGGAAGTTGATGCCGAGATCGACCCACTCGTTGAGGCTCTGCTCGAAGGGCAGCTCGATGCCGAGTCCGATCGAATAGCCGCCCGCCTCCGAAGCGCCGCGGTTCGTGGCCTCCATAACGCCGGGACCGCCGCCGGTGATCACCGCGAATCCGGCCCGTGCCAGCGCGGCGCCGATCGCCATGGCGGCCTGATACTCCGGATGACCCGCCGGAGTGCGGGCCGAACCGAACACCGTGACCGCGCGCGGCACTTCGGCGAGCGCTCCGAAGCCCTCGACGAATTCAGCCTGAATGCGCAGCACCCGCCACGGATCGGTATGCACCCAATCACTGGGGCCGTGCTTGTCCAGGAGGTTCTGGTCGGCGGTGCCGCCCGGCTTGCGATCGCGGCGGAACATGATCGGTCCGCGGAATCTGGGTGTCGACTTCGGTGTGCTTGCGATCTCGTTGTCGGCGGCTTCGGTGGACATGGCGCACAGGCTACCGGGCGCTCCCCCGCCTCTCCGAACCTTTAGGCGCCGGACTCAGTCGCGGCAACCGTAACGTTGGCGGGCGGCGGCAGGGCTGTGGGGCAAGTCAGCCCGTCCCCGATGACCCATGTACTTACTAGATCAGCGGGACGGTTCGGTCAGGTAGGTGCGCAGGGTCGCCGCGACCGCGGTGATCTGGGCGACCGGGACATGTTCGTCACGCTTGTGGGCGAGATTGGGGTCACCCGGCCCGAAGTTCACCGCCGGGATGCCGCGGGCGGCGAAGCGCGCGACATCGGTCCAGCCGTACTTGGCACGCACACTGTCGGCGCCGACCACGGCGATGAGGTCCTTGGCGGCGGGCGCGGAAAGGCCCGGCAGCGCCCCTGCGGCGGAGTCGGTGAGCTCGAAGTCGAGCTCGAGTCCGTCGAATACCGCGCGCACATGTTCGGCCGCCTGCTCGACTGTGCGGTCCGGGGCGAACCGGAAGTTCACGACCACCTCGGCCTCGTCCGGAATCACATTGCCCGCCACCCCGCCTCCGATGTGGACCGCGGACAGACCCTCGCGATAGACACAGCCATCGATATCGACCTCGCGGGCCTTGTAGTTGGCGAGCCGCTGCAGCACCGGGGCCAGCCGGTGAATCGCATTGTCGCCCTTCCAGGATCGCGCCGAATGGGCCCGCACCCCCTTGGTCGTGAGGCGGATGCGGAGGGTGCCTTGGCAACCCGCCTCGATGACGCCGCCGGAAGGCTCACCGAGGATTGCCAGATCACCGACCAGCCAGTCCGGCATCTCACGCTCGATGTGATTGAGGCCGTTGTACTTTGCGGCGATCTCCTCGCAGTCGTAGAACATCAGCGTCAGATCGTGTACGGGTTCGGCCACGGTCGCGGCCAGATGCAGGAATACCGCGTCACCGGATTTCATATCGACGGTGCCGCAGCCATAGAGCTGGCGCTCGCCCGCCTCGTCGACGAACCGGCTCGGGACATTGTCGGCAATGGGCACAGTATCCAGGTGACCGGCGAGGATGACCCGGGTCGGCCGCCCCAGATCGGTGCGGGCCAATACGACATTGCCGTGCCGCAGCACCTCGAACCCCGTCGTCTGCTCACGCAGCGCCCGCTCGACGATGTCGGCGATCGCCGCTTCGTCCCGCGAGACGCTCGGGATATCGACCAGGGCAGCGGTGAGGGCAATGGGGTCGGCGCGCAAGTCGATGGTCACGGCTGTCAGCCTACGGGCGCGAGGTCGGTCTCCGGCTGTGCCCGGGTCGACGTGGCTCACCACCGTCATGGTTGGGTGGGTAACCTCTGTTGACGTGAGCATTCAGGGAGCAGCAGCAGTCGGTATCGCCAATGTGACCGCGGACGGGACCGTATTGGATACCTGGTATCCGAATCCGGAGTTGGGCGCGTTCGGCGATACGGGGACGAAGCGGCTGGATGAGGCACCCGCCGAGTACGCCACACTGCTCGGATTCGACGAGGCGCGCGGGGTGGATGTGATCGCGGTGCAGACCACGATCGCCGATCTGTCCGCGGCGCCGGTCGACGCGCACGATGTGTACCTGCGGCTGCATCTGCTCTCGCATCGGCTGGTCAAGCCGCACGAGGTGAGCTTGGACGGGCAGTTCGGGCTGCTCAGCAATGTGGTGTGGACCAACCACGGTCCGGCCGCGGTGGAGGGCTTCGAGGCGACCCGCGCCAAGCTGCGCGCGCGGGGGCCGGTCACGGTGTACAGCATCGATAAGTTCCCACGGATGGTCGACTATGTGGTGCCGTCGGGCGTGCGCATCGGCGACGCCGACCGGGTTCGCCTCGGCGCGCATCTCGCCTCGGGCACCACCGTCATGCACGAGGGCTTCGTGAACTTCAACGCGGGCACTCTCGGTGCCTCGATGGTCGAGGGTCGTATCTCCGCGGGCGTCGTGGTCGGCGACGGCTCCGATATCGGCGGCGGCGCCTCCACCATGGGCACATTGTCCGGCGGCGGTACCACCATCATTTCGATCGGCGAGCGCTCCCTGCTCGGAGCCAACTCCGGGCTCGGCATCCCGCTCGGCGACGACTGCGTGCTGGAAGCGGGTCTGTACCTGACCGCGGGCACCAAGGTCACCACCCCCGACGGCACGGTGGTCAAGGCCGCCACCCTCAGCGGCCAGAACAACCTGCTGTTCCGCCGCAACTCCACCACCGGCGCCGTCGAGGTCGTCCCCCGCAAGGGCACCGGCATCGAACTCAACGCCGACCTGCACGCCAACGACTAGGCTGGACCGCCTCCCCGAGTCTTTAGGCGCCGGACCAAGGCGCGACAACTGTGATGTTGGCGGCCAGCGGCGGGACGGGGACAAAGTTAGCCCGTCGCCGACGAGTTACCCATGTGCCGACTAAATGAAGGGCCACCGGTCACGGTACCCAACGGCACTGTGTGGCCTGCGGCCACTTTGTCATCGGTGCCAACCGCGCGCTGCGGCCGCGGGGGCTCCAGGGCGACCACGACGGAGGGATGACGTGGACGCCGAGATGACCGTCTGAGAGGCTGGAGTCGTGGATCCGTCCACAGCGCAGGCCTACGTGGTCGTCGACGAACTCGCGCGCGGGGGTGTCCGGGACGTTGTTCTGTGTCCCGGCGCACGGAACGCGGCGCTGGCCTTCGCTGTGCAGGCGGCCGATGCTGCGGGTCGACTGCGGCTGCACATCCGCATCGACGAACGGACCGCGGGCTTCCTTGCGATTGGGCTGGCGGTAGCCAGTCGGCTACCGGTGCCGGTCGTGATGACCTCGGGGACCGCGGTGGCGAACCTCGGTCCTGCGGTGCTGGAGGCCAGCTACGCGCGGGTGCCGCTGGTGGTGCTCAGCGCCGATCGGCCCTACGAGATGCCGGGCTCCGGTGCCAGCCAGACCGTGGAGCAGCTCGGTCTGTTCGGCACTCAGGTCCGCACCACCGTCAGCCTCGGCTTCGCCGATGAAGAGTCAGCGTCCGCCGACTGTGCGTCGTACGGGCACCAGAACAACGTGTGGCGCTCGGCGGTCTGCCGGGTGCTCGCCGCGGCCTGCGGCACCCGCTCCGGCAACGCGGGCCCGGTGCAGTTCGATATCCCGCTGCGCGAGCAGCTGGTGCCCGACCTCGCTCCCGGCGAGTGCGCGCCCGAGGGACGCGAGGGCGGACGGGCCTGGACGCTCACCCAGTACGCAATGCTCGATGTGCCGCTCTACATCGACCTGACCCCCGACACGCTCGTTATTTCCGGCCACGGTGCCAGGCTCCGGCCGGAACTGTCCGAGCTGCCGACCGTCGCCGAACCCACGGCCCCCATGCACGGCCCCGCGCTGCACCCATTGGCGCTGCCGCTGCTGAAGCCGCGCCAGGCCATCATCACCGGCCGTCCGACCCTGCACCGTCCGGTGGCCAAGGTGCTGGCCGATCCGAATGTCACCGTGTACGCGGTCACCACCGGGCCGCGCTGGCCCGATGTCTCCGGCAATGTGGTCGGCACCGGTACTCGGGCGATTGTCACCGGCGCATCGCGCCCGGAGTGGCTGGCGCATTGCCGTGAGCTCAGCGCGCGGGCGACCGAGGTGGTCCGGGCCGAACTCGCCGTGCACCCGAAGCCGACCGGCCTGCACGTGGCGGCGGTGGTGATGGACTCGCTGCGCGAGGGCGACCAGCTGCTGCTCGGCGCGTCCAATCCGGTGCGCGACGCGGCCCTGGTGTCGTACCCGCGGCCGGGTATCACGGTGCTGTCCAACCGTGGTGTCGCGGGCATCGACGGCAGCGTGTCCACGGCCGTCGGCGCGGCGCTGCACCACGACGGCCGCACCGTCGCGCTGCTGGGTGATCTGACCTTCCTGCACGACGCGTCCGGCCTGCTGATCGGGTCCGACGAACCGCGCCCGGCCGATCTGACCATCGTGGTCGCCAATGACGACGGCGGCGGCATCTTCGAGCTGCTGGAACAGGGTGAGCCGCAGTATGCCGGAGTATTCGAGCGAGTGTTCGGCACCCCGCACGGCATGGATCTGGCCGCGCTGTGCGCCGCCTACCGCATTCCGCACCGCCAGGTCGATCTGGAGCAGCTGGCCGTCGAGTTGGCCGGGCACGCACACGGCACGCGGGTGCTCGAGGTGGTCACCGAGCGGTCGCACCTGCGCGAGCTGCACGCGACGGTGCGCGCCAAGATCGCGTCCTGATTCGAGCTACTTCGCCCGTGTCCGGACCGGCGCGGTCACGCGTCGAAGTCGTCGTCCAGTGGTCACGGGATGGGTTGTTCGGCGAGGTCGGCCGCCGGAACCTCGTCCACGACGCTGCGATCGGCCCGGCGTTGTTATCCAGCACTTTCGAGCCGGGCCACCGCGTTGTCGGTGAGCCACCGTACCTCCTCCTCGCTCATCGCAATTGCCGCGTACGCGACGCTGAGGTCGAGGCCACCGAGCCGCTCGTTGGCGATCACAAACAGTGACGGGCCGAATATGTCGACCGAAACGGCCCTGGTGACGTCATCGAGCGTGTAGGCGCCGTAGCTGGTCTGAAGGCCGGACTCGTCTGCCGTGGTAACAGCAAGTCCGTCGATGCGCCGGTTGTTCCGGAGCGTTGGGCCGACTTCGCGCCGATACACTTCCCATTCGGGAAACTTCATAATCGAGGCGGACTCCCGGTCCTTTGCCAGCGCGGCGATCAGCTTGAACGAGGCGTCGCGGGCGGTTGCCCAGAAGTCGTCGGTTATCGAGTGCTCGGTACGCAGGATGTCGACGTAGCAACCGCAGGTATCGGGCGGCAGCGCGAGTTTACTGAGGCGACGGAGGTCGACCGTGGTCAACACGGTCATGGCGTCGAGCCGGTACCGCTCGCGCAGGGCAAGCAGGAAGGCCGCCGTTAGCGCACCGTGAAGCGTCGTCCTGTTGGCTTTAACGGCATCCTCGAGCGTTGCCGTTATGGTGAGCCCGAGATGACGCGCCAGTACTCGCGTTTCTTTCTTCGGATCGCGTACCTTCTGCTTGGGTAGCCGAATGGCCGGCGTGTAGGTGGCCTTCTTGCCACTGCCAGACTTCTTGCCACTGCCAGACTTGTTGGGCAGGCCGGCCTCGATCGGCGGGGGCAGGGCGGTGTGCAGCGGCGGTTTCAGTTCCGCCATGGCCGGATCGGCGAGGAATTCGAGAAGCTGGCGAGCGAGCATGTTGGCGGACAGGGCGTCGAGCGTCGCGTGATCGGCGCAGATGACGATGTGGTTGAGGTCGGCGTCGGACGACTGCCGCACTAGCGTTATCCGCAGGCGCGGATGGTTGCCCTTCGGGATCGGCTTGCGGAGGTCAGCGGCAAAAACCTTGCGCCAAGCGTCTGGATCGGTGTCGTCGAGCACCTTCAACGGGATCTCCGTTGTGCCCTCGGTGTCGAACCAGCGCTGGCGATAGGCGAAGGGCGGCACGGGTCGCCAGACAATCTTGCCGTAGCGGATATGAGCGCGAAGGATGGAGTGCTGGGTCTGTAGCCAGGCGAGCGCGCGCTTCACCAGCGCCGGATCGAGGCGGCCGCGCACGTGCAGCACCTGCATGGCGATCAGCCCGCCACTGGCATGCAAATGGTTGAGCAGTTGTTCTCGTCCGCCCAGCGGGCGCGTTTCGCCCAAGCCGTCCTCCCACGTTTTCGAATACCATTTCAGGTCCGATGAAATTGGCTATTATGCCGACTACATAGGGGATTCAATTCATGAACGATATCGAACAACCGATAATTGAGTATATCTCCGCAATGGTGGCTGAAACCGGCGGAGGGTCGGTCGATCGCGAGACCCTTTTGCTCGAAGCCGGCCTGCTGGACTCGATCAGTCTGGTGAAGCTGGTTCATTTCCTCGAGGAGCGATTCGAAATCAGCATCCCCGACTCGGAGATACGGGCGGAACTGTTCGAATCGCCTGCGGACCTCGCAGCCTATGTTTCGCAGCGAGCGGCTCAGCCTGCCTAAAGCTCGCGCAGCCGCGCGCGGAGCACCTTGCCCGCCGGACTCCGCGGCAGTGCGTCGATGAACGCTATCTCGGCCGGGACCTTCTGAACCGACAGCCTTTCGCGGGAATAGCGAATCAATTCATCGGCCGACACATCCGCCCCTTTCACGACAAACGCGATCAGCCGATTGCCGTTGCGCGAGTCCGGGAGACCCGTCACTGCGGCTTCGGCGACGGCGGGCAAGGTCATGAGCGTCTCCTCCACCTCGATGGGGTCGATCTTGTAGCCGGATACCTCGATCAGCAGCTTGCTGCGGCCACGGATGAAGATGCGACCTTGTTCATCGAGCGAGGCAAGATCGCCGGTCCTGAACCAGCCCTCATCGAACGCCTGAGCATTGGCCACGGCATCACCTAGATAGCCCCGCATGAGCGAGGATGATCTCAGTTCCATTTCGCCGACGGATGGGCCGAATTCGGTGTCGAACGGAGCGATGCGGACCCTGGCGTCGCCCGCCGGCTTGCCCACCGAGGCCCAGCTTGCGTCGGGATCGGCGGAGTTATTGTGCGAGACCATGCTGGCCTCGGTCGAGCCGTAGTCCTGACGAAGTGTGACACCAAGGCGCTCACGCACCGCTTCGAAGATCGGCCGCTTCAGTGCGACGCCGCCCGAGAAGGCCATGCGTAGCCTGAGATCGAAACTGCCGGGCTGACCAGCGACGATTTCGTACATTGCCGGAACGGCACCCATGACGGTGACGCGCTCGCGGACCATGGTGTCGAGCAGCTTCTTGCGCGAAAGCGCCAGCGGCAGGGGATCGCTCCAGTAGAGCGTCGTTGCACCGCCGGCGACGGCTTGCGTAGCGGCCATGAGGAAGCCCAACGAGAAGCTGCCCGGCAGAATGTCGAGGACGATATCGTCGGGCTGAATGTCCCAGGCGGTGCTCGCTCGTTCACCATCAGCGATGAGCTCGGCATAGGTGTGCGGCACCACCTTGGGCAACCCGGTCGAGCCGGACGAGAAGAGGTAGAGCGCCGTTGTGTCACCTGGCAGTTTCGGCAGCTGGGCGGTTGCGCTTCCTTCGGGAAGGCTGCTCGTCAGGAACAAGGGAATGCCGGGGGCTGCATCGGCGATCAGCATGTCGGCGACAGAGGCAAGGCCGCGAGTTGAGATAACGGCCTTGGGTCCGGCCTTTTGCGCGAGCGTGGCAAGTTCGGATCGCGTGGCCGTTTCGCCCAGCGGCATCGCGATGGCGCCGATGGCGAAGAGCGCGTGGGCAGTTACGAAAAGATCGGGTGAGTTCGGAATCAGCAGGGCAACAGGATCGCCGTTCTCGATGCCACGTTCGATCAAGCCGGCGGCGAGTCGGCCGATCCGCTCGACCAAAGCGGCGTAGGGGGTAAATGCTTCCCCCTGCCGCAATCCGCTGGTGAGCGGTGCCCGCGCTGTCAACGCGAGCAGATTGTCGTAGATCATCTCTACTCCGCGGGGTCCGCCCCCTCTGCCGCCAGGATAGGAGTGGGATGCGGCATCTACAAGGCGTCAGCGAACACGCCTGTAGGTCAGGCGGAGAACGAGCGTCAAGGCTGCTGTCGGCTTCAGACCGGCCGAGGCCGGGCATAGACGATTCCCAGCTGGCCCTACTCGTTCGTCGCGGCGCTGGAACCGGGCCGCACCAACTGGACGGCCCTGCTGGACGCCCGCCGCTTGCGCGCGACGACGACCTGACCACCGTCACCGCTGAACAGGTCCGTGACCTGGTGGTACGCCTGCACCGGCTGGGACATCACCGGGACGGCGATCCCGAGATCCTGATCGTGTTCGGCGCCGGCACCGGATCTGGTCACCGTGACTTCACCGCGCAGGCCCCGAACCAGCTGTGGGTGGCCGACGCGACCCGGATCCCGGCAGGTGGAGGCATGTTCTGGACGGCCGCGGTCAGGGATGCGTTCGCCAGCCAGATCGTGGGCTGGAAGTGCTCGGACCGCTGTGATACCGAGCCGATGCTCGAGGTGCCCGAGTGCACGGTGTGGGCGCGGGATGTGCGTACGACATCAGCCGTCTCGTTGCTCGATCGATCCGCCCACCACATCAGCGGAGGTCTCGGCGGCGAGGCTGAATGTTGCTGCGAGGCAGATCGCTAGGCGTGGGTGACGTCGGCTGCTAAGCCGAAGGCGATGATTCGGGTGGGGTGGATGCGGATCATTTCGCGGGAGACACCCTGGATGTAGGGGTCTACATCGGTCAATTGTTCTGCGGTGCCGCGGATTTCGAGGCAGCGCACGCGCCAGGGTTGGACCGAGGCAATATCGTCGACGACGAAGGCGACCCGGCTATTGGTGGCAATATTGCGGAACTTCCAGGAGCTGCCCATATTCCAGCCCGCGATATCGATGGTGCCGAGTTCCGCGTTATAGCGGAAGCCGACGGGGCTGTTCTGCGGTGAGCCGTCGGGGCGCACGGTCGCCAATCGGCCGAGGCGCTGCGTGTGTAGATAGTCGATCTGTTCGGAGGTCAGTGGTTCGCTCATGCCGCGACCGTAGGACCTGAACTCATATTGAGGTCAAGCGGTCCGGCCGCCGCCGCTCAGCCGAGCAGCTTCTTCTGCACCTTTCCCATGGCAT
Source organism: Nocardia sp. NPDC004278 (assembly GCF_053602975.1). Taxonomy (NCBI): domain Bacteria; kingdom Bacillati; phylum Actinomycetota; class Actinomycetes; order Mycobacteriales; family Nocardiaceae; genus Nocardia; species Nocardia sp. NPDC004278. Next base: position 105,267 of record NZ_JBSGEQ010000027.1, on the reverse strand, counting down.
TGCGCGGCAGTGCATCCACCACGCGCACCTCGCGCGGGCGCTTGTGCACCGAAAGTTGCTCGGCCACGTGCTCGATGAGGTCCTTCTCGATGGAATCGGCTGCGGCACCGCGCAATACGACATAGGCGACGATGCGCTGTCCCAGATCGGCATCGGGCAGCCCGACCACCGCCACCTCGGCGACCTGTGGATGCCCGAGCAGTACGGTCTCGACCTCCCCCGCACCGATGCGGTATCCACCGGATTTGATGAGGTCGACCGATTCCCGGCCGACGATGCGATGGAAGCGCTCGGCATCGATGGCCGCGACATCACCGGTCTTGAACCAGCCATCGTCGGTCCAGCATTCGGCGGTCGCCCCGGGCCGGTTGTAGTAGCCGTCGAAGAGCATCGGACCGCGGACCTGCAGACCACCGATGCTCGCGCCGTCGTGCGGGACGTCCGCGCCGGCTTCATCCCGAAGTCGGGTCTCGACGCCGGCGACCGGAGTACCGACCCAGCCCGGGCGGCGTTCCCCATCGGCACGGGTGGACAGCGTGATCATCGTTTCGCTCATGCCATAGCGCTCGATCGGCGCGTGTCCGGTGAGTTCTCGCAGGCGCTCGAAGACCGGAACCGGCAGCGGCGCACTGCCCGAGACGAGCAATCGCGCATCGGCCAATCGCCTTGCCGCATCGGGGTCTTCGACAACGCGCGACCATACGGTCGGCACACCGAAGTAGAGCGTGCCGCGAGCTTGCGCATAAGCCTGCGGCGTCGGCTTACCGGTGTGGATCAGCGGGCTGCCCACCCGCAGCGGTCCGAGCAGGCCGAGGATCAGTCCGTGCACGTGGAATAGCGGAAGCCCGTGCACCAGTAGGTCATTCGGCGTCCAGGCCCATGCGTCGGCGAGCGCGTCCAACCCGGCCGCGATGGCACCGCGGTTGAGTACGACGCCCTTGGGCAGGCCGGTGGTCCCCGAGGTGTAGAGCACGAATGCCGGTGTGGCCGGGTCGGGTTCGGGATAGGTATGCCAGGAGCGGGCGTGCACACGCACCGGGACCATCGGCAGTTCCGTCCCCTCCGGCGCCGCCCCGAGCCAGGCCTGCGCACCCGAATCGGTGAGGATATGCGCCAGTTCGGCGGTCCCCGAATCCGGCGGCACCGGCACCACCGTCACGCCCGCGATGAGGCAGCCGACGACCGCGAGCACCGTGGTCACGGTCGGCCGGGCCAGCACCGCCACCCGATCCGCGCGCGCAATGCGCTCGGCGACCGACGTCGCGGCGCCGAGCAGATCGCTGCGCGACAAGGTGACCCCATCGATGGTGACGGCATCCGGAATATCCGCCCCCGCAGCGACGGCGAGCGGGTTGAGCGAACGAAGCAGCAACTGCGGACCGAACGACATTCGCTCACGCTACTTCGACGCGACACCGCCGCACTACGCTCCCCCTTGACACCCTCGCGACGGTTGACACACCCATGAGGCAGTGAGAAGGTTGACCAATATCCTTCTCAACGATGAGAACGGGGTCGGCCATGACCAGTCCGCATCGAAAGCCATCGCCGGACGCCCGGGACAGCTTCGATATCGCGCAGTACATCGACGGTGTCGCCGCCTTCTTCGGCGGCACGGCGAATGTCATCATGCAGCTGAGCACGCTGCCGGTCGGCTATGGCGTACTGGAGAGCACCGTCGACAGCGGCAAGGTCATGTTGCATCCGGTCAAGCGGCTGCGCACCACCCTCACCTACCTCTCGGTCGCCATGCTCGGCACCGAAGATGAACGCGCCGCCTACCGCGATGCCGTCAACACCTCGCACCGCACCGTCAAATCCACCACGGCGAGTCCGGTGCAGTACAACGCCTTCGATCCGCAGCTGCAGCTGTGGGTCGCGGCCTGTCTGTACTGGGGCGCCCGCGATATCTACGAGCGCATGCACGGCCCGATGCGCGACACCGATGCGGAGGCCTTCTACTACTACAGCGCCCGACTGGGCACCACCCTGCAGATGCATCCAGGGCTGTGGCCGAGCGACCGCGCCGCGTTCGACGAGTACTGGTCCGAGCATCTCGCGAAAACCACGATCGATCCGCCGATCCGCGACTACTTCACCGACCTCATCGACCTGAAGATGCTCCCGCTGCCCGCCCGCCTACCCTTCGCCCGATTCCACCGATTCGTGGTCACCGGCCTGCTGCCCGAACATCTGCGCGACCAGATGGGGATGAGCTGGACCCCGCGCGACGATCGGATCCTCGCCGCGATCCTGCGCACCCTGGGCGCGGCAACCGCGCGAATGCCCAAGCAGGCCAGGATGTTTCCGATCAATGCCTACCTGTGGGACATGCGCGTGCGCAGACGGTTCGGGCTGCGTCTGGTGTGACCACCGGGGACGGCAGTCGGCGGAGCCGGCGGGGTGGGTGAGCTACGGGGGACGGCAGTCGGCGGAGCCGACGGGGTGGGTGAGCTACGGGGGACGGCAGTCGGCGGAGCCGGCGGGGTGGGTGAGCTACAGCCGGAACGAAACGACCACATGGTCGCGGGCGAACTTCCGGATCGCCGCGTCATCGTCGAGCGGGAGCACCGTCTGCGGCGTCAGCGCCAATGACAGCGCCGTCCGGGCGATCATTTCGGCGAGCGGCTCCGGATCGTAATCGGGCAATTTGCCCTCGTCCTGCAGTCGGCTAATGAATTCGGCCAGGTAGTCGCGCCCGAGCTCGAGGATCGGCGCACCCTTGACCGTGAGATACGGCAGCACGATCTCCGGCTCGGTCTTCAGCAACCGTTCGAGCAGCTTATTGCCGCGCAATCCGTTAAGGAACGCAACGAACAGTTCCACGATCTGCGCCTCGGCGCTGGCGTCGCGATCGACCTGGCGCTGCTGGGCCGCGTCCACCTCCTCGACGAACTGCCGCGCCTGCCGCATCCCGACCGCCTGGATGAGATCGGATTTGCTGGCGAAGCGCCGATAGAGCGTGGCCAGCGAAAGGCCGCACCGCCGTGCGACCTCCACCATGCTGGTTCGCTTGATGCCGAAATCCAGGAACGCCAGCAGGGCGGCGTCCAGTACCCGCGATTGATTGCGGTCCTCCGGGCCGGTGCTGCGGACCAGGGCCAGCAGTCTGGTCAGACTCGCCATAATTTCCCACCCTATTCCTATCCCCTGACACAATGACACTGCCAGCATCGCATGCCATCAGCTGCCGCTGCTCCCGAACACCGGGAAAGCGTGATTGACAGCACGTCGAAGCAATGAGAAGGTTTATATCAAACCTTCTCATCGCTGCCCATCGCCAGGGTGGCCACAGAAAGGCGAGGTCAACGATGACCGAACCCCTCCGCCCCGCCGATAACCTGCCGAATTCCGGCCCCGTTGCCGTCGAATCCATCACCACGGAAACCGTTGTCGAATATATCGACGGACTCGCGGCATTCCTGGGCGGCACCGCCAATGTGATCATGCAGCTGAGCCTGCGGCCCGTCGGCCGCGGCGTACTGGAGAGCACGGTCGACAGCGGCAAGGTCACACTGCACCCGATCAAACGGCTACGCACCACACTCAGCTATCTCGCGGTCGCGCTGATGGGCTCGGAACAGGAGCGCGCGCACTATCGGGACGCGGTCAACGAGTCGCATCGGCCGGTCCGCTCGACCTCGGCGAGCCCGGTGGAATACAACGCCTTCGATCCCACGCTGCAACTCTGGGTGGCCGCCTGTCTGTACTGGGGCATCGACGATCTCTACACCCGCATGCACGGCCCGATGGATCCCGATGTGGCCGAAGCCTTTTACCGGTACTGCGCCCGGCTCGGCACCACACTGCAGATGCGTCCTGACATGTGGCCCGCCAATCGTGCCGAGTTCCAACGGTATTGGGATGAGAACCTGACCGAGCGCGGTATCGAGCCCGCCCTGCGCGACTACTTCAACGATCTCATCGACCTGAAGATGTTGCCGCGCCCGATTCGGTTCACCTTCGCCCGCCTCCAGCGGTTCTTCGTAACCGGCCTGCTGCCAACGCATTTGCGCAACGAGATGCGGATGACCTGGACCGAGCGGGATCAGCGCCGATTCGATCGGCTGCTGCGGACGATCTCGGCGGTGCACACCCGACTGCCGCGGCAGCTGCGAATGTTCCCGATCAACGCCTACCTGTTCGACGTTCGCAGGCGCATCCGATTGGGTAAACCGCTCGTGTAGCGGGATCGTTTGACAGGCTATCGAGTCGATGAGAAGGTAAGCACCTAATCTTCTCATCGATACCTGTTGCCGCTGATCGACCCGGAAAGCCGAGGCCAACGATGACCTTGCCGCTGCGCGCCGAGCCACCAGATCCCGTCGCAACCTGCCGCTATGGCACCGTCGACAACTTCGCCATGGACCGGTTCTGGAGCGGTGTCGCAGCCTTCCTCGGCGGGACGGCCAATGTCATCATGCAGCTGAGCCTGCGGCCCGTCGGCTACGGCGTCATGGAGAGCACGGTCGAATCCGGCCGGATCGATGTGCACCCGTGGAAGCGGATGCGCACCACGCTGACCTATCTCGCCGTAGCGTTGATGGGCACCGAACACGACCGCGCGATCTACCGCGAGGCCGTCAATGGCTCACATCGGGCGGTGCATTCCGAGCCCGGCGCTGCGGTAAAGTACAACGCCTTCGACCCGAAGCTGCAATTGTGGGTCGCCGCCTGTTTGTATTGGGGCGTAGTCGATCTGGAGGAGCGACTACACGGACCGATGGATGAGGACACCGCGGAGGTGTTCTACCAGTATGCGGCTCGGCTCGGCACCACCCTGCAGATGCGCCCGGAGATGTGGCCCGCCGACCGAAAGGCGTTCCAGGAGTACTGGAATACCAATCTGGCGACCAAGTCCATCGATGCGCGCACCCGCGCATACCTAGACGACCTCATCGATCTGAAGATGGTGGCCCGGCCACTGCGGATATTCGCACCGTTGCAGCGACTCTTCGTGACCAGCCTGTTGCCGCCGCACCTGCGCGGCCAGATGCACATGCGCTGGAGCGCCCGCCAGGAACGCTTCGCAAACCGGCTGCTGCGGGTCATCGGCGCCGTGCACCGTCGACTTCCGAAGCAGGCCAGGCTCTTTCCGATGAACCTCTACCTCTGGGATATACGCAGGCGGCATCGGCTCGGCAAACCGCTGGTCTAGGACTTGCTGACCAGCGTGTTGCCCGCGGCCAGCCGCAACTGCTCGATCTATGGGCGTTCCCGTGAGCATCCGCTCGAGCGGTGGCTAATCGGACACCACAAACGGATTCATTCCGACTCCATGTGCGGATACCGGTGATCACCCGGCGGCACGAAGGTCTCCTTGATCGTGCGTGGCGCGACCCAGCGCAGCAGATTCAGCGGTGAGCCCGCCTTATCGTCGGTGCCCGAGGCGCGCGCACCGCCGAAGGGCTGCTGACCGACCACCGCACCGGTCGGCTTATCGTTGATGTAGAAGTTGCCCGCGGCGAATCGCAGTGCGGCCGAGGCCTGTTCGATGGCCTTGCGATCCTGGGCGAAGATCGCGCCGGTCAGTGCGTACGGCGCGGCCGATTCCACCTCGGCCAGCACCGCGGCATAGGAGCCGGGTTCGGCGTCGTCGTAGACGTGCACCGCCAGGATCGGGCCGAAGTATTCGGTGGCGAAGGCGTCGTCGTGCGGATCGTCCACCAGCAGTACGGTCGGCCGCACGAACCAGCCCTCGCTGTCGTCGTATTCGCCGCCCGCCGCAATGGCGATACCCGCCGATCTGGCCCGTTCGATGGCGGCCACATTCTTGTCGTAGGCACGCCGATCGATCAGCGCCCCACCGAAATTCGTCAGATCGGCAACGTCACCGTAGCTGAGTCCCCTGGTCAATTGGAGGAAGTCGTCGCCGATGGTGCGCCACATCGAGCGCGCTATATAGGCGCGCGAGGCCGCCGAGCACTTCTGACCCTGATATTCGTAGGCGCCGCGAATGAGCGCGGTACGCAAGGCATCCGGATCCGCGGACGGATGCGCCACAATGAAGTCCTTGCCGCCGGTCTCACCGACCAACCGAGGATAGGTATGGTAGCGGCCGATATTCGTGCCGACCTGCGACCACAGGAACTGAAATGTCCTGGTGGATCCGGTGAAATGGATGCCCGCAAGTCGCGGATCGACGAGTGCGACCTCCGATAGTTCGACACCGTCGCCGGTCACCATATTGATGACACCGGGCGGCAGTCCGGCCGCCTCGAGCAGCCGCATCGTATAGAACGCCGAAAGTGTCTGGGTGGGAGAGGGTTTCCACACCACGGTATTGCCCATCAGTGCGGGCGCGGTGGGCAGGTTCCCGGCGATCGCGGTGAAGTTGAACGGCGTGATCGCGTAGACGAACCCCTCCAGCGGGCGATAGTCCATCTGGTTCCACACCCCGGCGCTCGACTGCGGCTGCTGCTGCAGGATCTGGCGCGCGAAGGCCACATTGAAGCGCCAGAAGTCGACCAGTTCGCACGGTGCGTCGATCTCGGCCTGCTGGACCGTCTTGGATTGGCCGAGCATGGTCGCGGCGGCGACCGTCTCCCGCCATGGCCCGGACAGCAGATCGGCCGCCCGCAGGAAGATGGCCGCCCGCTCGTCGAAGGCCATGCTCCGCCAGCCGGGTGCCGCCGCCATCGCGGCCTCGATGGCGCCGTGGGCTTCGGAGTGGGTGGTATCGGTATAGGTGCCGAGCACCTGCCGATGTCGATGCGGGGCGACGATATCGTGTCGAGCCCCGATGCCCGGCCGGTGCTTACCACCGATGACCAGCGGAATATCGATGGATTCGGCGGCGATCTCGGTGAGCTCGGCGCTCAGCAGTGCCCGCTCGCGACTGCCCGGCGCGTAGGAATGCACCGGCTCGTTACCAGGGATAGGGACTACCGTGACAGAGTCCATACACCCAGGCTATCGCCGTTCCCGGGCCGTCGGGCGCGATCGGTGGCCGTGTCGGCGAGACTCAGCTCAGCCGCTGTGCCGCGGCCCGAATGCGCTCATCGGTGGCGGTGAGTGCGATGCGCACGTACTCGCCCGCGCCCGGTCCGTAGAAGTCGCCGGGGGCGGCGAGAATGCCGCGCTCGGCCAGCCACTCCAGGGTGGTGCGGCCCGGCTCGCCCCGAGTGGACCACAGGTACAGGCCCGCTTCGGAGTGATCGATGCGAAAACCGGCTTGCTGCAAGGCCGTTCGCAGCACCTCGCGACGCGCGCGGTAGCGCTCACGCTGCTGCGCCTCATGGTTGTCGTCACCGAGTGCGGCGGCCATGGCCGCCTGGATCGGGAACGGCACCATCATGCCGGAATGCTTGCGCACCTCGAGCATTTCGGCGACGAGTTCCGGATCGCCCACCACGAAACCGGCCCGGTAGCTGGCCAAGTTGGAGGTCTTCGACAGCGAGTGCACCGCGAGCAGGCCGGTGTGGTCGCCGTCGCACACCTCGGGATCGAGGATCGAGACGGCACGCCCCTCCCAGGTGAGGCCCAGGTAGCACTCGTCGGAGGCGACGACCGTGCCGCGCTCGCGGGCGAACTGCACCACCTTGCGCAGATGCTCGACACCGAGCACCCGCCCCGTCGGGTTCGACGGTGAGTTCACATAGATGAGGGCGGGCGAGCGCGGACCCAACTGGGTCAGCCCGTCGGCCCGCACCACCTGGGCACCGGCCAGCAGTGCACCCACCTCGTAGGTCGGGTAGGCGACCTCGGGGATGACGACCAGATCGTCCGCGCCGAGGCCGAGCAGCCGCGGCAGCCCGGCGATCAGTTCCTTGGTGCCGATCACCGGCAAGACCGCGGCCGGGTCCACACCCGTGATCCCGTACCGCCGCTTCAGCGCATCGACCGCCGCGGCGCGCAACTCCGGGGTGCCGTGCGTGGTCGGATAGCCGGGTACCTCGGCGACCGAACTCAATGCGGCACGGATCAGCGGGTCCACCGGATCGACCGGAGTGCCGACCGACAGGTCGACGATGCCGTCCGGATGCGCGGCGGCCTTGGCCTTCACCGCCGCGATGGTGTCCCAGGGGAAGTCAGGGAGCAGTGCACTGACCCGGCGACGCGGTGACACCTCAGAGCTCATTCACTCGCCATCGGCGGCAGCTCTTTGATGAACGGCGGGTCGTAATCCACCTTGCCGACCTTCGTCGCGCCGCCGGGCGAACCCAGCTCGTCGAAGAAGTCGACATTGGCGTTCACATATCCGCTCCACTGGTCCGGGGTGTCGTCTTCATAGAAGATCGCCTCCACCGGGCACACCGGCTCACATGCACCACAGTCCACGCACTCGTCCGGATGGATGTACAGCATGCGACCACCCTCGTAGATGCAGTCCACGGGGCATTCCTCGATGCATGCCTTGTCCTTCACGTCAACGCACGGTTCAGCGATGATGTACGGCACTGCCGCTCTCCTAGTCTGTCCTCACGGGGATACTCCGCCCGGCGTCACACTATCCCGGCAGCTCAGGCTACTCCTGGTCAGCCTGCCCTAACTAACTTTGTTCCGCACGCCACTCGATGGATACGAAACACCCCTTGCATCCGCGTCTTTGCGAATCGACCCAGCGCGACGACCGCGAGTCCGGTACGGCCCCGGTGCCGCTAGCCCACCGACAGTGGCAGCGCCGCGGAGATCTTCCGTTGCGGCACCCCGTAGGTGGTGGTGCGCTCGCGCACCGAACGGCCGATACCATCCGCGATCTCGGTGAGTTCGGCGACGGTCTTGGCGGACCCGTGTTGGGACCCGGCCATGCGGGAGATGGTCTCCTCCATCAACGTACCGCCCAGATCGTTGGCGCCACCGTTGAGCATGGTGCGAGTACCCGCGGTACCGAGCTTCACCCAGCTGGTCTGGATGTTGTCGATGCGGCCGTGCAGCATGATCCGCGCCAAGGCGTGCGCCGCCCGGTTGTCCCGGATGGTCGGCCCCGGCCGCGCCGCACCCGCCAGATACAGCGGCGAACTCTGATGCACGAACGGCAACAGCACGAATTCGGTGAAACCGCCTGTCTCATCCTGGATTCCGCGCAGCACCCGCAGATGTCCGACCCAGTGCTTCGGATTGTCCACGTGGCCGTACATCATCGTGGAACTGGAGCGCAGGCCGACCTGATGCGCGGTGGTGATCACCTCGATCCAGGCGGAGGTCGGCAGTTTGCCCTTGGTGAGCACCCAGCGGACCTCGTCGTCGAGGATCTCCGCGGCCGTGCCCGGAATCGTGTCCAGCCCGGCTTCCTTCAGCGCGACCAGCCAATCGCGGATGCTCTGACCGCCGCGCGAGGCGCCGTTCACGATCTCCATCGGGCTGAACGCGTGCACATGCATCGACGGCACCCGCTGCTTGATCGCGCGCACCAGATCGGCATAGCCGGTGACCGGCAGATCCGGGTCGATACCACCCTGCATGCAGATTTCGGTCGCACCGTCGACATGCGCCTCCCAAGCGCGGTCGGCGACCTCGTCCATGCTCAGGGTGAACGCGTCGGCATCGCCCTTGCGCTGGGCGAATGCGCAGAAGCGGCAACCGGTGTAGCAGATATTGGTGAAGTTGATATTCCGGTTCACCACGTAGGTGACATCGTCGCCGTTGACATCGCGGCGCAGTTGGTCGGCCAGTGCGGCGACGGCTTCCAGTGCTGGCCCCTCCGCGGTTGCCAGCGCGAGGTATTCGGCGTCGGTGAGACCAGCCGGATCGCTTTCGGCGGCACGCAGCGCGGCGAGCACATCGGAATCGACCCGCTCCGGTGCTGCCACCGCGAGATCGCGAGCCTGTTCACGGATGGTGTCCCAATCGCCGAAGGCCCCCACCACATCCTGCCCGAGCGCGGAATCACTGCGGCTCTCGGTATTTCGGCCCTCGGTATCGATCGAGGTGTTCAGATCGACGCGGCCCGCCGACTCCCATGACTCGTCCGGTTCCTGCCAGGGCAGGCCCACCGGAATCGCATCCGGATTCGCCAGACCGGTCTTCGGATCGGTGAGCGCCGCGACATGCGCGCCGATGCGCGGATCGACCCACGGATTGCCCGCGCGCACATATTTCGGATGCGCGGAGGTGCGTTCGACGAGCTGATAGCCCGCGGCCTCGGTGATCTCGCGCAGCGTATCCAGATTCGGCCAGGGCCGTTCCGGATTCACATGGTCGGGGGTGACCGGCGAGACACCGCCCCAGTCATCGATGCCCGCGTCGATCAGTGCGCGACATTCCTCGTGCGACACCAGATTCGGCGGCGCCTGCACTGGCACATCGGGTCCGAGCAGCAGTCGGGTGACCGCGATGGTGGCGCGGAACTCCGCCATACCCGCGTCCGGAACATCGCGCATGGCGGTGTCGTCCTTGGCGCGGAAGTTCTGGATGATCACTTCCTGGATATGCCCGAACGCCTTGTGCTGCTTGCGGATCGCCATGATCGAATCGGCCCGCTCGTTCAGCGTCTCACCGATGCCGACCAGAATGCCGGTGGTGTAGGGCACCGACAGCCGACCCGCGTCGGTGATGGCGCGCAGCCGCACCGCCGGATCCTTATCGGGACTTCCGTAGTGGCAGTTGCCCTTCTCGGTGAACAGCCGGGTTGCGGTCGTCTCGAGCATCATGCCCATCGACTGCGCGACCGGCTTGAGCCGGGAGATCTCCTCCCAGCTCATCACGCCCGGATTCAGATGCGGCAGCAGGCCGGTCTCCTCGAGCACCATGATCGAGACGGCGCGCAGGTAGTCCAGGGTGGAATCGTAGCCGCGCTCATCGAGCCACTGCGCGGCCTCCGGCCAGCGGTCCTCGGGCCGATCACCAAGGGTGAACAACGCCTCCTTGCAGCCGAGCGCCGCACCGCGGCGCGCGATATCGAGCACCTCGTCGGGCTCCAGGAACATGCCCTTGCCCTCGGCGCGCAATTTGCCCGGCACCGTGACGAAGGTGCAGTAGTGACATTTGTCCCGACACAGCCTGGTCAGCGGGATGAAGACATTGCGCGAATAACTGATCGTCTTCGGCCGCCCCGCCGATTCCAGTCCGGCATCACGCACCCGGGCGGCGCTGCGACACAGGTCGACGAGGTCGTCACCGCGCGCGTGCAGCAGTACGGCTGCCTCGTCCACGTTCAGTGTCACGCCATCGCGGGCCCGCCGCAGCGCACGGCGCATTGCCGATGGCGTTGGCGGTGCGGGCGGGACGCTCGGGGTCGCTAGCTCGGTCACGCCCTCGATCATGCGCTACACATCCTGGGCTGTCTCCCTCCAGTGCTCGTGACCGTTGCCAACTCCGGGGTCGCGCGCACTATTCCGACTTCGCGAGCCAATGTATTCCCGCCCAGGCCGAGGCAGTTTTGCGATGGTTCATGATCGCATCGGCGGCGGCCGGTCCGCTCGGCACAAGGGTGGGAAAGCCTGCTTGCGCGTGCAACCATGGCAGGCATGTCGCAGTCGCGCACCATCATGGCCGATCCGGCCTGGCGTCCGAGCACCAAGGCCAAGCTCTTGTGGTCTGTTCAGGCCGCGATGGGGTGGGTGGTTCCCTTCGTGGCGCTGATCGTCTGGGCGCTCGTCGACAGCGGACATCGGGGTGCGCAGTTGGTCGTCTTCGCGGTGGCGGTGCTGCTCGCGGCGCTCAGCATCGGGGTGGTGCCGCTGTGGCGGTACGCGGTGCATCGGTGGGAGGTGACCGATGAGGCGGTGTACACCCGGGTCGGCTGGTTGGCGGTGGAGAGCCGGGTGGCGCCGATCTCCAGGGTGCAGACCGTTGATACCGAGCGCGGGCCACTGGAGCGGCTGCTCGGCCTGGCGACGGTGACCGTGACGACGGCATCATCGGCCGGAGCGGTGCGGATCTCGGCACTGGATCTGCCGGTCGCCGAGCAGACCGTCACGCGGCTGACCGCGATTGCCGCACAGCACCGCGGGGATGCGACATGAGTGTGCCGGAAAGCGATTTCGGGCCGCAGGCGGATCAGCCGTGGTTGCGGCTGGATAAGCGAATGTTGTTGGTACACCCCATTACCGAAGTGGTGAAGTTCATCCCGGTGCTGATCGGATCGGTGATCCTCGGCACCAATACCGGCAACCACCTGTGGGGCCTCATCGCCCTGGCACTGATCGTCGGCTTCGCGCTGACGCGCTGGTTCACCACCACCTACCGGGTCGGGCCGACGCATGTGGAGTTGCGCACCGGGTTGATCCAACGCAAGAAGCTGTCGGTGCCGCGGTCGCGGATCCGGTCGGTGGATATCGAAGCCGATCTGCTGCATCGGGTGCTCGGACTCGCCGTACTGGCGATAGGTACCGGACAGCACGCGGATTCGAGCGAGAAGTTCAAGTTGGACGCGTTGGACGCGGATGTGGTGCCACCGTTGCGTGCGGCTTTGCTCGCGCATACCTCGGCCGGGGTGCCGCCCGCTGCGCAACAGACCGCGGATCCGCTGCGAAAAGCTCTGCCGGAGTACGCGTCCGGGGACGTCCGCGAGATCGGTCATTGGCAGGCGAGCTGGGTGCGTTACGCGCCGCTGTCGCTGACCGGTTTCGCGATCATCGCACCCATTGTCGGTATCGCGTTCCAATATGGGTTCGGCCAGGTGCTGTTCAGTTCGGACGCGGTGCACAGCATCGAGGACGGCAGTGCCGCACTCATCGCCGTCGCCGTTGCGCTGCTGATCGTCGCCATCGTGGTGATCGTCAGCCTGGCGGCCTGCGCGCGATATCTGGCAACGTATTTCGGACTGCGGGTGCTCGATAACGATCGCACCCTGCACCTGCGCCACGGCCTGTTCACGACTCGGCAGATCACCCTGGATCTGGCCCGCTTCCGCGGCGCGACGGTCAACGAACCGCTGCTGCTGCGCTTGGCCGGTGCCGCCGAACTCGAAGCCATCATGACCGGTCAGAGCCCGCGCCAGAAGATCCTTCCGCAGGCACCCCGCGCCGCCATCGAACGCACCCTTGCGGAATTGCTCGTGCCCCGAGGTGCGAGTTCGCCCGATATCGCGGCGTCGCGAACTGCGCTGGCAGACATTGCCGCGCCGGACCGCGAAATCGTTGGCGTACCGGACCTTTCGACGACCGAATTCCCGGCCGTCAGTATTGCGAAAGGCCGAGCGCTACAACGAGAATCGGTGACCGGCCAGGGGGCGACGGTGAGCACCGCACCGCTGATCGCGCACGGCCCGGTCGCGCGCCGCCGCCGCTACACCCGCGCGCTGAGCCCGATTCTGATCGTCGCGGCCGCAATGCTGATCTTTTCCCTTGCCGGAGCGGACTTTTCACCGTGGTGGTGGCTGCTGCCCGCGGTCACGGCCCTGATCGCCGCTGCGCTGGCCGCGGACCGCTACCGCGGACTCGGCCACGCCGTCCTGCCCGCAACCGAGCACAGCCCGGCCTGGCTGATCACCCGCTCCGGCTCCCTCGACCGTGATCGCGACTGCCTGGAGGCTCCCGGCATTATCGGCTGGACCGTCCGCCAATCCTTCTGGCAGCGCCGCTCCGGCATCGCCACCGTGGTGGCCGCCACCGCGGCGGGGAAGAAGCGCTATCACGTCGTCGATATTCCGCTCGAACAGGCCTGGGAACTCATCGAATCCGCGACGCCCGGACGCCTCGGCACTCGCTGAATCAGCTTGCTGCCGAACGCGATACGGTCGGATCGGCGAGGAAGGCGCGCAGTGCGGCGGCGACCCGGTCGGGGGTTTCCACATTGGGTGCATGGCCAGCGGTGTCGATCAGCTCGATGCGCGCACCGGCGGCGGCGTACCGGTCGACGGTATTGCGCCAACCATAGAGGCTGTCGTGTCGGCCGTGAATCACCAAGGCGGGCAGGCCGAGAGCGCGGATCTGCGCATCCAGCGGCCGTGCCGCCAGCTCCTGCGGACGTTCCACCAGGACGGCTCGGTTGGCGCGCCAGGACATGGCGCGGTGATCCGAACGCAGCTGGGACCAGCCCGGTGCGGCGGCATCCGGATCGAATCCCGGTGCGAATCCGGCACCGAGCGCACGCCGCAGAATCCAGTTGTTGTTCAGCAGCGCATGCGCGCATCGCCCGAACGGCGCCCAGCCGAGCAGCCGCAGCACCGGACGCAGAATCCGCAGAATCCGCAGTTCTTCGCAGTCCGGGGCCTGATCGACGACGACCACCTCAGTGACCCGACCGGACAGTTCCGCGAGCCCGAGCGCACTGTCGGCACCCCACGAATGCCCGATCACGGCGGCATCGGTGATATCGAGCCGCTCGAGCACCGCCGTGAGCATTTCGCTCTGCGAGCGCTGATCGAATCCGGGTTCGGCTGTGGTGCAACCGAACCCGAGCAGATCGACCCGGATCACCCGGTAGGTATCGGCCAGTAGCGGGGTCAGTCCGTCCCACCAGTGCACCGAACCCTCGAATCCGTGCAGCAATACGATGGGTTTGCCATCGGCCGGACCGTCCTGTCGAACGTGTATCGCGCCGGCTGGCACTCGGACGAGTTCGCCGATCATGCGCCGTTCCATTACTGCTCCGTACTTCGGTGTCTGAGACTGTCCGCTTCGAGAATAGAGTGCGACTGAGCCGATCCGTCCGTTCGGCCCGACTCACATGGTGTCGCTGACCAATTGCCAGCACCTCGCCGAGTTCAATAGTTGGCGTGGTCCAGACCCCGACATCGCCGACCAGGGAGTTGCCCATCGCCGATCGCCGGGTGCGGCGAATGCAGCGGGGCGATAAATATCGACTGACCGCGATCGGCGGTTTGGCGGCATTATCGCTGGATGCGCTGTCCAGCGTGGCGTATGGACCCGAGGCGATCGTGCTGGTGCTCGTCGCGGCGGGTGCGGCCGCGGTGTCGTGGACCCTGCCGGTGTCGATGGCGATCGCGGGGCTGTTGCTGGTATTGGTGTTGTCGTATCGGCAGGTTATCGCCGCACATCCGGACGGCGGCGGGTCCTATGCGGTGGCGAAGCAGGAACTCGGCCGCGGCGCCAGCCTGCTCGCGGCGGCGGGTCTGGTGGTGGACTATGTGCTGACCGTCGCGGTGAGTCTCGCCGCCGGTGCGGCCAGCCTGGCCAGCGCGTTTCCCGAACTGGCCGATCATCTGCTGTTGCTCACGCTGACCGGACTCGCACTGCTGACCGTGATCAATCTGATCGGGGTGGCCGAATCGGCGAAAGTGCTGATGGGGCCGGCGCTGCTGTTCATTGTCGCGATACTCGCGGTGATCGCGGTCGGATTGTTCCGGCCGGAACCCGTCGCGATGATCGGCACCGATCTCGGCCCGATCGTGCCCACCGATACCGTCGGAATCCTATTGCTGCTCAAGGCATTTTCCGCGGGCTGCTCGGCGCTGACCGGTGTCGAGGCGATCGCCAATGCGGTGCCCTCGTTTCGAACTCCCGCGGTACAGCGGGCCCAGCACACCGAGGTCGCCCTGGGCGTATTGCTGTGCACGATGCTGCTCGGTCTGGCCTACCTGATTCGCCGTCATCACGCGGTACCACGCGGTGACGTAACCCTGCTCGCCCAACTGACGGCGGCGGCATTCGGCACTGGCTGGGCGTTCTACGTCACCAGTCTGGCTGTCACCCTGGCCCTTTGCCTGGCCGCCAATACCAGCTTCGGCGGGCTGCCGGTGCTACTGTCACTGCTGGCCAAGGACCACCGCGTCGCGCACCTGTTCGCATTGCGCTCCGAACGCCCGGTATTCCGCTACGGCGTGACGGCCCTTGCCGTCCTGGCGGCCACCGTGCTCCTTGTGGTCCATGCCGAAACCCATCGGTTGCTACCGGTTTACGCGGTCGGCGTCTTCATCGGCTTCACCATCAGCCAGACCGGCCTGGTGCGACACTGGCGCAAAGAGCGTGGACCCGGCTGGCTCCCGCGCGCCGCGCTCAATGGCTTCGGCGCGGTGCTCACCGCGGTCGCCGCGGTGGTCCTGCTCATCGAGAAATTCACCGAGGGCGCCTGGCTGCTGCTGATCATCGTGCCCGCATTGGTCATCCTGTTCGCCCGCACCGAGAACTACTACCGCAGCGTCGCCGAACAACTCGGCCTCGGCCGAATCCCGTTCCTGCCACCGCAACCCCCGGACCAGGAACCGATGCTCATCGTTGTCCCGGTGGTCGCGGTCAGCGAGGTCGCCGCCCGCGCCCTGCACACCGCACGAGCCTTCGGCGGTGAAATCGTCGCCGTAGCAGCCGAAATCGACCCCGCCGCCACGCGTCGCCTGAGCACCCAGTGGAAGGAATGGGATCCTGGCGTCCCGCTGATGGTGCTCCCCAGTCCCCGCCGCAGCCTCGTCGCCACCCTCGTCGGCTATGTCCGCAACCAAACCCGGAAGGGTCGCCAGGTCACCGTCCTCCTGGCCCAGGTCGAAGCCAATCGCTGGTGGCACCGCCCCCTGCACAACCCGCGCGGACCCGTCCTGGCCGCCGCCTTGCGCGCCCGCACCGATGCCGTGATCGCGTCGCTGGCGGTCCGGCTGGACTGACACCGACGGCCCGGCCGTGAAATTCGGCGTCGCTCAGCGACCGAACAGTCCGGCGTTGATGCGGAAGTAGAGGTACAGCAAGGGCGGGACCAAGCCGCAGATCAGCAGAAGTAAGGTGCGCCAGTCGGTTCCCAGCATGATGTCGCCGCCGGGTCCGGTGAACGAGCAGATGAGGAAGCCGAAGGTCCACGCGCCCAAGGGCAGCAGCGCCGCGCCGATGCGGTGGGTCACCGAGCGGACACCCATGACCAGCGCGATATTCACCACCCCCGCCAACACCGCGGACAGCGGGAAGGCGACGGTATGGATATAGGTGGGGAGGTAGAGGACCTCCAGGGCCAGGGTGACCAGGGCGTCCAAGACCAGAACGCCGATGATCACCGCGCCCAGCCGGAGGGGCTCGGGGGTGCCGTAGCCGCGATCCGTTGCCTTCTCGACGTCGACCCTCACGCGACCGGCGGGTAACCGAGGAGGGTGAGCAAATGGCTCTGCATATCGACGAATGAGTACAGCACCGACATGTAGAGGTCGTGCTGTTGCTGCGCGCCGGGGCGCAGACTGTCCACGAAGGCAGCGATGCTGTTCTGCAGGTCCCAGTTGTACATGATCGGAGTCTATTCCGAGATCAGTCACCCTCGATGGGGATGTTCGCGACAACCGGGAATTCGCCGGTGTAGCCGCCGCGCATCGCCGCGATGGCGAGTACCCGCTTGCGGGCGGCGTACCAGCCGATGATCAGCGCCGGAACGATCAGCACCAGCGAGGCAACGGTCCAGGTGCCGACCGGATAGTCGACACCGGTGAGCACCACCACGAAGAACAGGAAGGCCAGCGTGAGCAGGCCGGTCCACGGCGCGCCCCACATGCGGAACTCCGGACGCTCCAGCTTGCCCCGCTGCCACCAGCGCCACAGCTGCAACTGGCACAGCACGATGGTGGCCCAGGAGGCGATGATGCCGAGCGAGGCCATATTCAGCACGATCTCGAAGGCGCGTTCGGGCACGATGCCATTGAGCGCGATACCACACAGCGCGATCAGACTGGTGAGCATGATGCCGCCGTAGGGCACACCGTTGGCGCCCATCACCCCGGTGAACTTGGGCGCGCTGCCGTTCATCGACATCGACCGCAGGATGCGTCCGGTGGAGTACAGGCCAGCGTTGAGGCTGGAGAAGGCGGCGGTGAGCACGACGAGGTTCATGATGCTGCCGATACCTGGCACGCCGAGCATGGTGAAGAAGGTGACGAACGGGCTCTCACCGGATTTGAAGCTGGTGTAGGGCAGCAGCATTCCGAGCAGTACGAGCGAACCGACATAGAAGACCGCGATCCGCAGGATGACCGAATTGATCGCGCGCGGCATGATCTTGGCCGGATTCTCCGTCTCCCCCGCCGCGGTGCCAACCAATTCGACTGCGGCATAGGCGAATACGACACCCGTGGTGACCACCACCAGCGGCAGGATCCCGGTCGGGAACAGTCCGCCGTGATCGGTGATCACACTCGGACCGGTCGCCGCACCCTGCACGGTGAATCGGCCGATCAGGAATACGGCGCCGATGATCAGGAATGCGCTCAGCGCCGCCACCTTCACCAGCGCGGCCCAGAACTCCATCTCGCCGAACCATTTGACCGAGACCAGATTGACCCCGAGCACGATCACCAGCGCGATGAGCGCGAGCAGCCACTGCGGAATATGGGTGAATCCGGCCCAGTAGTGGAAATACTGAGCAATCGCGGTGGTATCGGCGATTCCGGTCATCGACCAGTTCAGGAAGTACATCCAACCGGCGACGAATGCGGCCTTCTCACCGAAGAATTCGCGGGCATAGGAGACGAACGAACCGGACGACGGCCGGTGCAGCACCAGCTCACCGAGCGCGCGCAGGATGAAGAAGACGAAGACACCGCATACCGCGTAGACGATGAAAAGTCCTGGTCCCGCGCTCGACAGCCGACCGCCCGCACCGAGGAACAGACCGGTCCCAATGGCACCGCCGATAGCGATCATCTGGAGCTGACGCGGTTTGAGACTCTTGTGGTACCCGTGGTCCTCGATATTCAGGTGAGCCCTGTCGCCAACCGCTGTCATGAACCGCTATCTCCTCATCGATGTGCAAAATCACACAGACGGTACCCGGTGCTATTAACCGCCGCGACAGCAACCCTCAGGCAACAGTCCGTAGCCCGCACGGTGTCGGGCCGAGACATGCTGCTGCTACAGCCCCGCCAGTAGGTCGTGCTCGCGTCCGTCCGCCCCCACCGGACCCCGGATGCCGCGAACCAGCACGAAGTGCTCCTCCGGAAGTACCGGCTGCGCAACGTTATTGGAGAGCGCGAATTCCCGCCCCGACGGCGCGACGGTCACCTGCGTGGCATGCGCACGCAGCGCCGCCCGCTTGGCGGCCAGCGAATCGGATACATCGACGGTGGTCGTCACCGTATGACTCGGCACGCTCGCGAGTTCCCCCGCGGCGGGTAGCCGCCAGCCGGGCGGCAATGCCCCGGGCAGACCGTCCACGGTCCGCCGGGCCAGCGCCTCGGTGTGCAGGCGCAACATATCGGCGTCGGTCACCGTCCAATAGAACTTCGGGGTGTCCCAGCCCTGCTCGGCCGCCGCGGTGACCGCCGCCGAGGTGACCCAGTGCGCCCGGATATGGTCCGGATGCCCGTAGCCGCCGTGCGGGTCGTAGCCGATCACCACGGCGGGCCGCAGTTCCAGCACGATCGCGGTGAGCGCGTCCACCGCGGCGGCGCCGGAATGCACGAAGGCCCGCGGATGCTCGGCGGACGCAGTGCCCGCCATTCCGGAGTCCCGCCAACGGCCCGCACCGCCGAGGAAACGCGGCGGTCCGGCCCGCAGCGCGGCCAGTGCCGCGGTCAGCTCGGATATCCGATATCCGCCGAGTTGATCGGCGTGCTCGGCGGTCAACTGCGCCCACTCGTCCCCGATCACCTCACCCTCTTCGCCGAGGGTGCAGGTCACCACGGTGACCGGTACGCCACGGCGGCGGTAGTGCGCGATGGTGCCACCGGTGGAGATGGACTCATCGTCCGGGTGGGCGTGCACCAGCAGCAGTCCACCCGTCATGGGATCCTGCGCCACATTGCGGCATCACCGAAGATGCCGACCTGGATGGCCCCGCTCAACGACGCGCCGTCGACCCGCGGTCCGGATGCGGCGACGACGTTGTCCTGCACGATCGGCAGCACCGTGGCCAGCGCCCACAGCCGCGGTTCGGCATCGGCCAGTGCCCGGCCGAGTTCGATACCGCGCAACGCCTCGTCGATCGAGGGCTGCAGTCCGGGATCACAGACGCCGGACAGATTACTCGGCGCCTTCTTGGCCGCCTCGATGGCGGTCTGCGAATTCCCATTGCTGGCACCGGCTTCCACCGGCGGGCAGCCGTAACGGGAGGCGAGTACGGTGGCCGGATCCGAACCGGCGACCTCCCAGCCGACAATGGCATCGACGCCGCCCTCGGTGAGTTCCTTGCCGTAGAGCGTATCCGCGGGGAGGCTGCGCACACTGGCATCGATTCCGGCACTGCGCAATTGGTCCGCGGCGGTATTGGCGACCGCGAGCGCGGTGGCGTCACCCTGCACCGCACCGATCCGAATCGCCAGCGCCTTGCCGTTTTTCGCGACCGAGCGGGGCCGGGGCGCGGGTGAGGTCGGCGACTGCACCGGCGGCGTCTCCGGCGCACGTCCATACCCCGCCTCGGCGAGCAGCGCGAACGCCTCATCCGCGGACGGGCGCGGCGGCGCCGTTGGTGCGTAACCGGGATCGGACGGCGTCAGGATCTGCGCGCGCACCGGCTCGACCCAGCCACCGGTCTGCCCGGCGACGGTGGCCAGCAGCGTCGGATCGATCAGCGCGGTCACCCCGCGGCGCACCCGCGGATCGCTGAGATCGCCGCTGCGCCCGTTGATCACGAACTGCAGCTCACGCGATTGCGGCATGATCGCGGTCCGCACCGACGGGATCGCCGCCAGCTGTGCCTGGGTCGCGACACCGCCGTGCACCAGCGCCATCTGGGCATCGCCGGTGCGCAGCGAATCGGCCAGCTGCGCGGGAGTTCCGCCGCGGCGCAGCAGAATCTGATCCGGCGCCGCGGGCGTGCCCCAATAGCGATCGTTGCGTTCGAGCAGAATCTCGTCGCGCCCGCGATCGGTCGATTTGATGCGGAAGTTGCCGCCCGAGACCTGAACTCCCTCGACCAGACCGGTGGCGAAACCGCCGGGCTGATCCTTGATCAGGTGTGAGGGCAGCAGATTCGTGAACAGCTCACGCCAGGCCGGATATGGCTCGGTCATCGTGACGGTGACCGTCTTACCGCCGCCGGAGGAGCTGATATCGGCGATGTGCCGATAGCCCGCCGGATCGACGACACCCGGCTGGCTGATCATCTGCTGCCACAGGAATCGGAAGTCCTCCGCGGCGATGGGCGCGCCATCGGACCAGTTCGCCTGGTTGCGCAGCGTGTAGGTGATGGTGAACGGTTCCTGCGCGGTGATATCGGCCGAAACCATCAGCGCCGTATCGGGCACCCACTCGGTGGCGCCGGGCACTGCCGGATTCGGCACCGGCCGGAACGGGCTCGGCAGCACCATCGAACTCACCGCCGCGGTAGCCGGTGACTGATCGGAACGCAGGTGCGGATTGAACCCGATGCCGATGTCGTCGATGGCCACCACGACCGTGTTCTTACCCGGTTTGGCCGGTGTCGTCTTGGGGCTGTCGGTGCTCTCGATCGGCGGTGGCGGATTCGCGGTGCATCCGGCGAGCACCGATGCCACTGATCCGAAGACAGCCAGCGCCGTCATCATGATCAGCATCGTGCGCATCGTCGCGCGTCGTATAGCCCCCGTGCTCACGTGCCGCACTCTACTTGGCCGCGCCGTCGCTCGGCCACGCAGACCAATCCGATAAAGGGCCATGCCTTTACAGCGCGGCCCGGTCCCGAGCCTTCCGTCTCGACAGCTCGCGCCCGCGTTCGGTGGCGCCCAGGATGACCTTGCGCACCCGGACGATCTCGGGTGTGACCTCGACACATTCATCGGCTGCGCAGAACTCCATCGCCGCCTCCAGGTCGAGTTGCAGCGGCTTGGCCAGCGTCTCCATCACATCGGCGGTCGAGCTGCGCATATTGGTCAGCTTCTTCTCGCGGGTGACATTGATATCGAGATCTTCGGCACGCGGGTTGATGCCGACGACGTGCCCCTCATAGGTGTCCGCACCCGGCTCCACGAAGAACTGACCGCGATCGGCCAGCTGGATCATGGCGAACGGGGTCACCGAACCGGCGCGGTCGGAGACCAGCGAACCGGTGTGGCGGGCACGGATCTCCCCGGCCCATGGCGCATAGCCGTGCGAGACCGCGTTGGCGATACCGGTGCCGCGGGTTTCGGTGAGGAAGTCGGTGCGGAAGCCGATCAGACCGCGCGAAGGCACGATGAACTCCATCCGCACCCATCCGGCGGCGTGGTTGTTCATCTGCACCATCTTGCCCTTGCGGGCCGCGAGCAACTGGGTGATCGCACCGAGGTACTCGTCGGGGCAGTCGATGGTCAGCTCTTCATAGGGCTCGTGCACCTTGCCGTCGACCTGCCTGGTGACCACCTGCGGCTTGCCGACGGTCAACTCGAAGCCCTCGCGGCGCATCTGCTCGACCAGGATGGCCAGCGCCAGCTCGCCGCGGCCCTGCACCTCCCAGGCATCCGGGCGGCCGATATCCAGCACGCGCAGCGAGACATTGCCGACCAGTTCGGAATCCAGCCGCGACTTCACCATGCGGGCGGTCAGCTTGTGCCCCTGCACCCGGCCGACCAACGGCGAGGTATTGGTGCCGATGGTGACCGAGATGGCGGGCTCATCGACGGTGATGCGCGGCAGTGCGACGGGGTTGTCGAGGTCGGCCAGGGTATCGCCGATCATGATGTCCGGAATGCCCGCGATGGCGACGATGTCACCGGCCACCGCGACCTCGCCGGGCTGACGCTCGACACCGATGGTCTGCAGCAATTCGGTGATCTTGACCTGTTTGGTGCCGTCGGCGTGCATCCAGGAGACGTTCTGGCCCTTACGCAGCTCACCGCTGTAGATGCGGACCAGCGCGAGACGGCCGAGGAAGGCCGAGGCGTCGAGGTTGGTGACATGCGCCTGCAGCGGCGCGGCCGGATCGCCCTTGGGCGCCGGGATGTTCTCCATCAGCACGTCGAACAGCGCGTCCAGATTCTCCGCATTCGGCGCGCTGCCGTTCTCGGGCCGTTCCTTGGACGCCTTGCCCTCACGGCCGGAGGCGTAGAGGACCGGCAGGTCCAGCGCGAGTTCGGCGGCCTCCGCGGCCTCGTCGTCCAGATCGGAGGCGAGGTCGAGCAACAGATCGTGGCTCTCCTCGACGACCTCTTCGATCCGGGCGTCCGGACGGTCGGTCTTGTTCACCACCAGGATGACCGGCAACTTCGCGGCCAGCGCCTTGCGCAGCACGAAGCGGGTCTGCGGCAGCGGCCCCTCGGACGCGTCGACCAGCAGCACGACACCGTCGACCATGGACAGACCGCGCTCGACCTCACCACCGAAATCGGCGTGGCCGGGGGTGTCGATGACATTGATCACGGTGACCGAACCGTCCTGGTGATGCCGGTGCACCGCGGTGTTCTTGGCGAGAATGGTGATGCCCTTCTCGCGCTCCAGGTCGCCGGAGTCCATCACCCGGTCGACCAGCTCGGCCCGCTCGGCGAAGGCGCCCGACTGGCGCAGCATGGCGTCGACCAGCGTCGTCTTACCGTGGTCGACGTGGGCCACGATGGCGACGTTGCGAAAATCGCGTGCAGACGACACGCCTCAATCCTCCTGCTGTTGGGTGTAGATTCCGGCTGCATCCGATTTCGGCGTGATCGAGACCCTACGTGGTTACGCAGGCTTCCTCCTCCGGGTCCTGACGATCCCGCCGGGCACCCTGCAAACAGGTGGAGAATCGATACTCACCGAGCATTGCGGCCAGCTACACACAGTACCGGTATCCCGTGGCACCGCAGACCAGGAGTCCGCTAAGGGTATGCTAACCAATCATGGGCAAGGTAAAGGCTAAGAAGGTTTCGAGCCTGAAACCCAAGAAGAAGTGCTGTCGCAAGAAGACGCGCTGCTTGAAGTGCCCTGTCGTCATCATGCGGATGAAACGCCTGGAAGCGGCCGGTTGCTGCGGTAAGGAACTGAAGAAGGGCCTGAAGAGGGCCCGCGCCGCCTGAATCGACGATTTCGCCACGCGCCCCGATTTCCGGATGCTTTCGCCGTGACCGGGGTACAACTCGGATATGAGCGCTCCCAAACTAACTGAGGCAGAACTCACCGAAGCTTTGACCCAACTGCCGGACTGGACCCACTCCGGCGACACCATCACCCGCACCGTCAAGGCCAAGACCTTCCCCGCGGGCATCGAACTCGTCCGGCAGGTCGCCGAAGTCGCCGAGGCGGCGAACCATCATCCCGATATCGATATCCGCTGGCGTCGGGTGACCTTCATACTGTCCACCCACGACTCGGGCGGACTCACTGCGCTGGACGTGTCGCTGGCTCGCGAGATAGATCGGCTTGTGGTGCAATCCGATTGACCAGACGCCCCGCCCACATCACCCAGACATAGCAGACCAGCACGCCGAGCACATCGACGGTGCCGAGCCAGGACAGCACCCCTGGCCGCGAGATGGTCCAGATCGACGGCTGCGCGAACGACAGCACCCACGGCACCCCGATCAACGTGGTGACCAACCAATAGCCCGCGAGTATGCGCGCGCCGGGCGCCTGCCGCAGCGGCCCGTACACCAGCCACATCACCGTGGGCAGCAGCCACACGAAGTGATGCGACCACGAGATGGGCGACACCATCAGCCCGAACAGCTGCACGATGATCAGAGTGCCCAATCGGTCATCGGGACCCAGTGCGCGCCAAGCGAAGAAGGCCAGGACGGCGACCACCGCGACGGCCGCCAGCCACCACGGTCCGGATTGGACGTCATGGCCGAGCAGGCGGCTCAGCGCACCGCGCAGCGACTGGTTCCAGACCGAGCCGACCGGACCGATTCGGTCGGCGTCACCGAGCAGGGTGCCGAAGTACCGCTTCGCCTCCTTATGGTTGATCAGGAAGCTGACCCCGACCGTCGCGCCGAATACCACCGCCGACCACAGCGCGGTGCCCCAACGCCGCCGGGCCACGAAGTACAGACCCGAAATCGCTGGCGTCAGTTTGATTCCCGCGATCACACCGATCAGCCCACCGGATAGCCACCAGCGCGAGCTGCGCACCGCGAGCATGGCCCCGAGCACCAGGAACACATTGACCTGGCCGTAGTCGATCGTGGTCCGCACCGGCTCCATCCAGATGCCGATCGCGGTCCACCAGACGGCGGCGGTGCGCCACTTCGGCTCGCGCATCCGCTCTTTGCCGAGGATCAACTCGAAGGCGATCCACACCACGACATAGAGCGCGGCGACAATGGCCAGCAGCCAGAGCACCGCGATCACCGTGAACGGCAGATAGTGCAGTGGGAAGAAGACCAGCGCCGCGAACGGCGGATAGGTGAACGGCAGCGGGAAGTCCGGGGTCTTCTCGGCATAGGTGAAGTCGTAGAGCCGGTCGGTCAGCAGATCCGCCGAACCGTCGACATAGACGTGCAGGTCGACGAGATTCATCCCGTTCTTCGACAGCAGCATCCACAGCAGCCTGGCCAACACGGACAGACCGAGCACCGGTACAGCCAATCGGAGGCTTCGGTTCAATTCGCAGGCTTTCGAGTCGGTTCCGGGTCGTCGGCCTGGTCCCGCAGGGTTCGGGCATTCGGCGTCAGAGAACTGGAGGTTGTGACTACATTAACCGTCGTCTCGATAGATCCCACCAATCCCCTGTACTCCGGTACGACCCGCCGAGCCGACCCGCGTCTCATGGCACTGCGCGTGCGGCGGGGCCAGAATGCGGTAGTTTGCGTAGCCGCAGCGCGCCCCACGCACTAATGCACACTGATAACATTTGCATCACCTTTCACTCTGGTAACAGCAGATGGCGCTACCGTCTGATACCACTGATCGTCCACAACAGAATTAGGGGCTTGGCGGCTGTACAACATGGCGATCATGTCCCTAGAGTGACCCCGAAACGATGGCTTTTTGCATCGCTCCTGTGATGTACCCGAGGTTAAGGACGGCTAGACCAGTGCTTCGCACCCGAGGATCGCGGATCATGTTGTCCGCGCTCGCCATCGCAGCGAGCGCTTCGCTCGCCGCGCCGTCGACGGCAGTCGCGGCACCGGCCCCAGCACCCGTCGCATCACGGAACGCCATTCCTATGGTTCCCGAGGGCGTCCCGATCGATATGCTCGCCGCATTGGCCCCGGCCATTGTCGGCGCCATCGCCGGACCGGCCGATGCCAAGCCGGTCGCCGATGCCAAGCCGACCGCGGATTCGCCGAAGAACGCGATCCTCGATCAGGCGCGCGCCCTGCTGGCGTCGCTGAACCTGCCACCGCAGATCAAGTCCACGCTGGAACGGATCATCACCTTCCTGGACGGCAGCGGTGGCGGCGGCCCCGAGGTCCCGCAGGGTGGCCCGGCCATCGCCCAGTTCCTTTACCCGAGCATCGGCAAGGGTTGCATCGGCCCCGGCGCCGATTCGGTCGGCACCGCACTTGCCGTCCCGGGCCCGGCCACGCTGCCGCCGCCGGGACCGCAGGCCGGTCAGACCGGATTCGTCTTCACCGCACTCGGCACCAAGGGGCCGACGCCGGACCAGAATCCGCCGATGACGGTCCAGTGGCTGAATCTCGACACCCGCCAGTCCGGCGTCCAGCCGCTGACCGACGAGGCGAAGATCAACCCGGACGGTCCGGCCACGCTCTCGGCGATCGTCAACACCGGTTCGGGACGGGTCGTCGCGGTCGTCGGCGGTTCGCTGACCACCAAGGCCGAGGACGCCGACCCTCGGACCTGCTCGTTCCTGCCGATGCTCGGCTTCTTCACCGTCGCCTGATTCCTCCCCGCGAAGCCCGGTGGCCCGAACAGGGCCGCCGGGCTTCGCTGCTGTCGACACATCGTCCGAATCGTCCCGATAGCGCGCCGTCGGGAAAGGACTGTGGTAGACCAAAGCCATGGCGACTGTCGATAATTCGCTTCGGTCCCGTTCCGCGATCCACCCGGGTCATTCGATCCGGAGCAAGCGTTCGCGCCGTTCGATCCTGTCCATCCGCTCGGAAGGCTCGATCCTGTCCATCGGCTCCGCCTACTCGATCCTGTCGATCGGCAGCGTGGGCTCGATTCTGTCCATCGGCGCCGTCGGCTCGTTCGGCTCGGTGATCTCGTCGTTCTCGATCGGCAGCCTCGGCTCCGCCTTCTCCGGCATCTCCCGCTGGTCGCTGTTCTCCTGGCGCGGCGACCATGAGGCCCCCGATAACCGCCCCACCCTGCGCGTGGTCCCCGACGACGAACCCGAACTCCGCGTCGCCGCTACCGGCCACTGCCAAACGTAGTTCGATCGAGATCAGGTGGAATCGCTTCGGCCCGGGTAGGTGCGCGGTTCCACCTGATCTCGGTCTAGTTCACCACTGGCCGTATTCGGCGGCCAGGATGTTGTTCACGTCGACACCTATGCCGTCGATGGCTCGCTTGTCGATCTCGATCTGGTGCAGATGGGCGGATGGGTGCACGAAGCCCTTCGGTGTGCCCCAATTGTGCTGCCAGTACCAGGACCCCAGGTCCGCGACCCGGGCCAGCTCAATGGTCGGTGAGTTCGCGTAGATACCGACGTTCTGCTTGCCGATCACCGACTCCCAGCCCAGGATGTAGGGCGCGATCATGGTGGCGAAATCGACCGCGGTCGGATTGTCGTCGATGGAGGCGTAGATCGGACAGTTCTCCGGGCCACCCGCGGCGAGGTGCAGTTCCAGCCCGCGTGCCGCGTGCTTCTTGCCCGCCTCCATGCCGCCGCGCCAGTCGGCGGTCGATCCCTTGCCGAACTGGTAGTTCGACACGATTGTCAGACCCGCGGCATGTAATTGGTCGACCTCGCTGGCGCGCAGTGGCTTACCCGCCATCCATTCCGCACCGGGGCGGCGATCCGAGACGTAGCGGATAACGCCGAGGTGGCCGTCGTCCCGAATGGCGCTGGCGGCGGGGACGCCACCGGCGTAGTCGACGAGCGTGCCCAGCACACCGGCGGCCGCGGCCCGCGGTGCGGCGATGCCGACGGCTGCGGCAGCGGCGGTATAGGCGAACAGTTGGCGGCGAGACACAGAGATGGAACGCATCGCAGGACTCCTTACGCACAAACCCGACCATGGACAGGTAGCGTGCCCGGCGCACCTTCCCCAAGGTCAACTCGCGCGCCGGGAGCCTCGAACGTGCACTAATTTCACCATATTTCACATTGGAACCGCCAGGCCCAATGGAAACATGAATCACATTCGCCACATGCGTTAAGTGAGCCGGTCTAGGCGATGCCGTCGATGCGCGCGGCCACGTCGATGGTCCGGCCCGAACTGTCCGCGAGCTCTTCGCGTACTACCCCCGCCACCTGCGCGACGACCTGCTTTTTGATACCAGCGAGCACACCGAGCGTCGCGGCCCGCATTCCGTGCGCCTTGAACTCCAGCCGCAGGTCATCCGGTGCGGGCGGCGGCACATCGACGACGATCAGCAGCGGATCGGCCGCTCGCGCGATCAGCACCAGCGGAATCTCCACATCAGCGCGATAGCGGTTGGCCTTGAGCACATCGACGGTGATATCCAGGCTCACCGGCAGCGTCAGGTCGAAGGCCACCGGCTCGTCGGAGCGCACCGCCAGCTGCGGCAGCCGGACACTCCCCTGCACCGTCACCGTCGCGGAGTTGCGCGGGCCGGTGCGCAGCGGTCCGATCTCGATCGGACGGCCCGCTATCCGCTCGACGAATTCGAAGACCCGATCGCGGGTCACGATGCGCGCAAAGAACTCGTGCCCGAATTCGTCGTAGCCGATCCAGTCGAAATCGGCCCGGGTCGTATGCGCCGAACGAACGCCGTTGATCATGGCCTCGACGTCGAAGACCCGGCCGCGCCGGGCCTGCGGATCGGCCAGCATCACATTCACCCGATTCGCGACCTCGCGCTGCACCACCCCGGCGATCGGGTCGAGCAACCACTCCCAGGCCGCATCGATGGCCCGGGCACGCAGCACAAAGCTGACGTCGCGGGCGGTGATCGGCGGGATATCGATCACGATGAGCAGCGGGGCGGCAGTGCGCGCGTGCAGTACGAGGTCGATTTCGGCGACCGCCTCCAGCCGTAATTTCCGACCGCCGAGGGTGACCTTCACCGCCATCGACAGCGGCACGGTGACCTCGAATGTGACATGCGGGCCATTGCGCAGAATGACCGGTTTGCCCACCTTGCCCTCGGCGACGAACCCGGCCAGCCCTGCGGGTCCGAGGGAAAACGGTCCGATCGTGACACCGCGTCCGGTCATCGCGGAAACCGCCGCCTCGATCCGCTCCGCCGTCACCGCGTGGGTGACGAATCGTTCCCCGAAATCGGCATAGTCGATCCACATCGGAGCGTCGGTCGTTTCCTCGGTCGGCAGCATCAGAGTTTCCGAAACCCTTACCTTTCAACGGACACCCGACACGGTACGCGACGCGGATTTGGGGGAGGTGCGGCCGATGTGCCCGATCCAGGGGTCCCTGTCCTGCTGATGAGGGGGTAGCAGGACAGGGACCGAATGACGACGCTGCCGGGCGCCGCCGAGTCAATGGTAAGTGCTGCCGCAGGACCCGCCGACAGTGCACACGCACTGGTGGACCGGCTCAGCCGCAACACCATTCACAATCGGACGAATCCGACCACCCCGGGCACCTCGGCCGGCGTGCAGCGGTGGGCCGAGACCGCGCCGAACTCGTTGCCGCCGACGGTCGTCACGGTGGTCTCATCGGCCGCGATAACCATATTCGGGTGCTGACCAAAGGGGCTCTGTTCACTATAAAACAGCACGTCACCGGCGAATCGAACCCCCGTTCGAGCACCGTGACGATGCGCCATGGGTCGGATCCGGGTTCCCGCGACAAGACGCTCCTGCCCTGATGCTCCGTTCGATGCTCGAGCGACCAACGGATCTCGTGCCGCACCGAATGGTTGTTTCAACGGGCCGAAGGCGGGGCAGTCTCGTCGAAGGCGTAGCGGCACTTGGTCATTGCCGGTGCCGCACCGGCCGATTCGCATCGCGGCCGAGCGGCCGACGCGATAGTCTCCGAGGACACCGGGCAACGGGGAGGTACGGCCCTGGACACACTGTGGAAGTTCGTGGTGCATCGGCGTGCACAGCTGATCACCGACTCGTATCTGCACGTCTCGGCGGTGGTGCAGGCACTGCTGCTCGCGACGATCGTCGCCGTGCTGATCGGGGTGCTGGTCTATCGCAGCCCGATCGGTTCCTCGGTGGCGACCGCGCTGGCCAGCGCCATTCTCACCGTGCCGTCGTTCGCACTGCTCGGGCTGCTGATTCCATTCCTCGGACTCGGTGTCGGCCCGACCATTACCGCACTGGTGCTCTATGCCCTGCTGCCGATTCTGCGCAACACCATTATCGGGCTGGCCTCGGTGGATCCGGCGATCGTCGACGCCGCGCGCGGGGTCGGGATGAATCGGCTGCGGGTGCTCGCGCGCATCGAACTGCCGCTGGCCTGGCCAGCGATTCTGACCGGTATGCGCGTCAGCACCCAGATGATCATGGGCATCCTCGCCATCGCCGCCTATGCCAAGGGACCCGGACTCGGCAACCTGATCTTCTCCGGCCTGGCCCGGCTCGGCAGCCCGAACGCGGTGCCACAGGCGCTGGTCGGCACGATCCTCATCGTCGTGCTCGCGCTGCTGCTCGACGGGATCTTCGTCATTGTCGGCCGACTCACCACCTCTAGGGGAATCCGTGACTGATACCGAAACCCGCGGCGACAGTACGGCATCGGCGGTATCCGGCGTCGAGATCGTGCTCGATGCGGTCACCAAACACTATCCGGGCCAACGCGATCCGGCCGTCGACCGGGTTTCGCTGACCATCCCGGCTGGCGAAATCGTGGTACTCGTCGGGCCGTCCGGCTGCGGTAAGACCACCACCATGCGGATGATCAACCGACTGATCGAACCGACCTCGGGCACCATCACGATCGGCGGTCGCGATGTCACGGGCGTGAATCCGGACCAATTACGCAGGGGCATCGGCTATTCGATCCAGCAGGCCGGGCTGTTTCCGCATATGACCGTCGCGAAAAACGTTGCGACGGTGCCGGGTCTGATCGGCTGGGACCGCAAGAAGGTCGCCGCACGCACCGATGAAATGCTCGATCTGGTCGGCCTGGATCCCGATACCTACCGCCATCGCTACCCCAGGCAGCTATCGGGAGGTCAGCAGCAGCGCGTCGGCGTGGCCCGTGCGCTGGCGGCCGATCCGCCGGTGCTGTTGATGGACGAGCCGTTCGGCGCGGTCGATCCGATCACCCGCGGACTGCTGCAGGACGAACTGCTGCGCCTGCAATCCGAACTGGGCAAGACCATTGTCTTCGTCACCCACGACTTCAATGAGGCGGTGAAGCTCGGCGACCGAATCGCGGTGCTGGGAAACCGATCCCGCATTCTGCAGTACGACACCCCGGCGGCGATCCTGGCCGATCCCGCGGATGAGACGGTGGCCGGTTTCGTCGGCGCGGACGCCTCACTCAAACAGCTCACCCTCACCCGGGTACGCGATGTCGAACTCGGCGATTGCCCGACGGCAGTCGATACCGATTCGGTCGATGGCCTTCGTGCCGCACTGGCCGGACGCGATTGGCCATGGGCGCTGATTCTCGACGCGCAGCAGCGGCCGCTGCGCTGGGTGTCGAGCGAGCAACTGGCGCAGGCGAATTCACTGCGGGAAAGCGGATCACCGGTCGGCGAGCAACTGTCGTTGCAGTCGACCTTGCAGGATGCGTTGGAGGCCCTACTCGCCGAGCAGACCGCGACTGCGGTCGTCACCGGCCGCCGCGGCGAATACGCCGGGCTGATCACGATCGATACGCTGGTCGGTCATCTGTCGGCCATGCGCGCAACGCATGCGGGCGCGCAGACGGACGCGCCGATATGACCACGGCCACCACCACACCACCGAGCACCTCGCCGACGACACTGCGCCGGGCCGAACGGATTCGGCTGCTCGTCCAACCGGCGCTCGTGCTGGTGCTCACCGCGGGCGTGCTGGTGTGGGCGTTCCGGCGCGATCTCACCGTCACCCAGCAGGCCAGCATCAGCGTATCCAATATCGCGACCGTCACCTGGCAGCATGTACTGATCACCGCGACGGTGGTGGTGATCGTCGTCGCGGTCGCGGTACCGCTGGGCACGCTGCTCACGCGGCCCGGATATCGCCGTCTGGCACCGCTTTTCGTCGGCATCGCCAATATCGGCGCTGCTGCGCCCGCCATCGGCCTGATCGTGCTGTTCTATCTCGCGACCCGTACCACCGGGTTCTGGATCGGCGTGGCGCCGATCGCGTTCTATGCACTGCTTCCGGTGCTGCGCAATACGATCCTGGGCTACCAGCAGGTGGACAGCGCGGTTATCGACGCCGGGCGCGGCCAGGGCATGTCGGCGCTGACGGTATTGCGCCGCATCGAATTTCCGCTCGCCATTCCCTACATTCTGGCCGGGCTGCGCACCTCACTCGTGCTGGCCGTCGGTACTGCGACGCTGTCGTTCCTGGTGAGCGCGGGTGGTCTCGGCATTCTGATCGATACCGGATACAAGCTGCGCGATAACGTCACGCTGGTGGTCGGGGCGGTGCTGGCGGTCGCGCTGGCACTGCTCGTCGACTGGCTGGGGGCGTTGGCCGAACAGTATCTGGGCCCGAGGGGGTTGAAGTGAGGGCGTGCGTACTGGCCATCGCGGCGGTATTCGTTTTGGGCGGCTGCGGATTACAGTCCGGCAGCGCGGTGCCGCTTCGGGTGGGTCCGGGCAGTATCCGTCCGGTGCCGGAACTCGACGGTGTGGCGATCACGGTGGGCTCCAAGGATTTCACCGAGCAGAACATCCTCGGCTACATCATCGAATTCGCACTGTCCGCGGCCGGTGCGCAGGTCCGCGATCTGACGAATATCCAGGGCTCCAACAGTGTTCGCGATGCGCAGTTGCACGGACAAATCGATATCTCCTACGAATACACCGGCACCGGCTGGATCAACTATCTGGGCAATGAGAAACCGGTTCCGGATGAGGTCGGTCAGTTCGAGGCGGTCCGCGACGCCGATCTGGCCGCGCACGGCATCGTGTGGACGGATATGGCACCTATGAACAACACCTACGCGCTGGTAATGAGCGCCAGCACCGCGAAGCAGACCGGTGTTGTGACGCTATCCGACTATGCCCGGCTGATCGGCACCGATGCCGATGCCGCCGCGACATGCGTCGGCACCGAATTCAATGTGCGCCAAGACGGTTATCCGGGAATGGCGCGCAAGTACGGGATCGATATCGGCAGGGTGCACAAGCAGATCGTGCAGGACGCGGTCGTCTATCAGGCGACGGCGGATGCCAAGCAGTGCCGGTTCGGATCGGTCGCGGCGACCGATGGCCGCATCCCCGCCCTCGGGCTCGTATTACTGAAGGACGATCTCGGGTTCTTCCCGAAATACAATGCGGCGCTGGTGATGCGGAAATCCTTCGCCGACGCCCACCCACAGGTCGCGGCCATCATGGAGCCGATCTCCGAGAAGCTGACCAATGCGGCGATCACCGAATTGAACCGCCAGGTCGATGTCGATGGGCGCGAACCTGCCGAGGTGGCACGCGATTGGATGGTCGCCGAGGGCTTCGTCACCGCTCGCTGACCGAGCCGAACCGGCCTGAGCGTGCGCATTTCGCGTGAATGCGGGAGGAAACTGCCCACTTCAGCGATACCGTGCACGCTCAGGCCGGATGCGGGGCGACTACGCCCGCGGGTCGCGACCCAGGTAGCGCAGCAGCTCATCGACCACCGTGTCGCCCGACTCACCGTCGACGATCGCGGCGTACGCACCCCACTGACGCAGCGGCTCGATGATTTCCGCCTCCGGACCGCCACCCGGGGCCGGGTTCACGGTCCGCGCCGCGGTGAGCAGGTGGCCGGCGAGTTCATCGTTCAACGGGGACGCCTGCCCGGTCGCGATCGCGATATCCCAGGCGTGCACGGCGGCGTCCAGTGCGCACATGACCGCGGCCACCGGAGTCGGCAGCGCGCCGTGCGGCAGCGGGGTGGGGACGGTCTCGGTCTCGTCGGTGACCGTGGCCCAGGCGGCCGCGGTCTGCTCGACCGCATCCCGCACCAGCTCGGCGGCGGTGCCGTCGAGTGCGCCGGAGGGGGCGAAGGGGTTGTACGCGGGCCCGTTTCCGATGCCGAGCGCCATGGCGAAGGCGAGCTGATCACCCGTGGCGTGCTGAATCACCTGCGTGACATCCCATTCCGAGCACGGGGTCGACAGCTGCCACTGATCGTCGCGGATACCGGCGACGACATCGGTCAGCGCGCGGTAGGAGGTGGCAACTACATCCCGCCAGACGGGGCGCAGGGTCGCGGTGGCGTCGACGGCGGTGGTGGCGGTGATGCTCATTATGGGCCTTTCGGGCTGTGCTGTGTGCTTCTTGCTGATGTCACCAAGCCTATGGGGCTATTAGGCTAGTTTCGTTCCTAATACATCGGCTTCATCCAAATTAATTTTCGGGAGGCAACAGTGGCGGCCACCACAACACGAGTCCTGCGCTTGCTATCCCTGCTGCAGGACCGCGCGCATACCGGCCGTGAGCTGGCCGAACGGCTTGGTATCACGGACCGCACGCTGCGCAACGACATCCAGCGACTGCGCGAACTCGGCTATCCGGTGCATGCGGAACGCGGCGCGATCGGCGGCTACCGGCTCGGCCGCGGCAGCACCATGCCACCGCTGCTGCTCGATGACGATGAGGCGGTCGCGGTGGCCGTGGCAATCGGCTTGGCCGAGGACGGTTCCACCGGCATCGCCGATATCACCGACAATTCCGCCCGCGCACTGGCGAAACTCGAACAGATCCTGCCGAAACGCTTGCAGCGCAAGGTAACCGCATTGCGCAATGCCACCGCGATCGGACCGGCTACCACCGGCTCACGCGAGCCGGATGCCCCCGTCCCCGCCGCCGTGCTCACCACCCTCGCGGGCGCCATTCGCGATGGCGTCACCGTGCTGATCGGCCTGGATACCGACGCGGACAAGGAAATCGAGCCCTACCGGCTGATCAACTGGCAGCGCCGCTGGTATCTGGTCGCCTACGATCTCGAAACCCATTCCTGGCGGGCGATTCCCGTCGCCCAGGTGCGGCGCGCGGTGGCGGGCTCGCGCCGCTTCGCCGCCCGGTCGCTGCCGGATGAAGACCTGGTCGCCTTCGTCATGCGCAATATCGCGACCACCGGCTGGAAGGTACAGGCCAGGGTCACCGTGCTGGCCCCCGCCGAAACGGTGATCGCGCGCATCAACCCGGCCGTCGGCGTGGTGGAGGCCGTCGATGCCGATACCTGCGTCCTGCTGACCGGTGCCGACGCCCTGGAGACCATTGCCATCTACCTGAGCATGCTGATGATGGATTTCCGGGTCGACCGCCCGCCCGAGCTGGTCGCGCATCTGCGCACGCTCGCGCGGCGATACACCGAGTCGGTGGCACTGGCGCCTTAGCGCTGCGGCATGCCCACAAGATCAGTGGCGTGGCGGGCGTCGGCGCGCTGCTGGGGTCGAAACGATGACGGCCGACGAGTTGTTCCTCGAACCCACTATCGGTAAGCCGAGCGCGAAGGTCGGATAGGTCGAGGTGTGGCCGCAGGCCTCGCACGCCATCAACGGCGAATTCCCGGATCGGATCGCCGCACGGTTCGCCGAATTCGCTGCCGGGCTTCCCGACGACAACGGGACCGATCCTCGCCGTTGAGGATCGGTCCCGAGGGCCGTTCGGGCGCGCTCGCCCAAAGATCAGGCGTGCCCCGCCTTATCGGCGGCATCGGCGGCCTTGCGCATCGGAATGATCAGCGTGAGCACGATGGCGACCAGGGCAGCGGCGGTGGCGATCAGGAAGGTGGTGTGGAAGCCGTCGCGCGATGGCAGCACGTGCGTGCCGAGCTGGATCGTCATATGCGCCAGCACCACGCTCATCACGGCCGAGGAAGTGGACGTGCCGATCGAGCGCATCAGCGAGTTGAGGCCATTGGCCGCCGCGGTCTCGGTAACCGGAACCGCGCCCATGATCAGCGCGGGCATCGCGGCGTAGGCCAGGCCGACACCACCCGCGACGATCATCGCCGCCACCATGAGCTCCCAGACGCTGTTCATCAACACCACGGCACACAGGTAGCCGACCGCGATGACCGCCGAGCCGAGCGCCAGCGTGACCTTCGGTCCGCGCGCCGCGGACAGTCGGGCGGAGACCGGCGACAGCAGAATCATCACGAATCCGGTTGGGGCCAGCGCCAATCCGGCATTGACCATGGACAGGCCGAAGCCGTATCCGGTCTGCTCCGGCGCCATCATCAGCTGCGGGAAGGTCAGCGACATGCCGTAGAGGGCGAATCCGACCGCGATGGAAGCCGCGTTGGTGAACAGCACCCGCGGCCGCGCCGAGACCCGCAGGTCGACCAGCGGCGAGCGCTGCTTCAGTTCGAAGAAGCCCCAGATCAGGAAGACCACTACCGACAGCGCGAACAGGCCGAGAGTGCTCGCACTGCCCCAGCCCCAGTCCGCACCCTTGGTGATCGGAATCAGCAAGGCCAGCAAGGCGATCGACAGTCCGACCGCACCACCGAAATCGAACCTCGCGGGGGTCCGCACCGGCGACTCCGGCACAAAGACGAAAACCAGTGCGGCACAGACGACACCGAGTCCGGCCGCGGTCCAGAACAGCATGTGCCAGTCCGCGTTCTGGGCGATCGCCGCAGCCAGCGGCAGGCCGAGCGCACCGCCGACGCCGAGCGTCGCACTCATGATCGCCATCGCCGAACCCACCTTCTCGGCGGGCAATTCGTCGCGCATGATGCTGATGCCGAGCGGGATCGCACCGACGGCCGCACCCTGCAGCGAGCGTCCGATGATCTCGGGAACCAGCGAGGAGAACAGCGCGCAGACCACCGAACCGGCGACCAGCAACACCAGGTTGGCGAACAGAACTCGGCGCTTGCCGAACATATCGCCGAGTCGGCCGCTGATCGGGGTCGCGACCGCACCGGCGAGCAGGGTGGCGGTGATCACCCAGGACGCATTGGACGCCGAGGTGCTCAGCAGCGTCGGCAGCGTGGGAATGATCGGAATGACCAGCGTCTGCATCAGCGATACGACCACACCGACCATGCCGAGGGTCGCGATGAGCAGGCTGGATGCCGGACGACGCCGGGCGTCGTCCGCGGTGACGGTCGGAGACGCGTCGGCTGCAACAGTCATAAATGTGTAAGGTACACATCATGTGCATCGTGCACAATTTGCTATCGACGTGATTCAGCCGACATAGTGTGGGCCATGCCCGAACCAGGTCCCGCAGATAGCGACGCGCTCACCCGCCTCGTCTTCGAGTTGACCCTGCTGTCCCGGCACTTCCCCGCCTCACTGCTGCGGCGGCCGGGATTCCAGCTCGATCGGTCGGCGTATCTGCTCCTGACCAGACTGGAGATCGATTCTCCGCTCAGCCTGCGCGAACTGTCGGAGGCCTTCCAACTCGATATCTCCACCATCAACCGGCAGGTCGGCGCCATGTTGAAGCAGGGCCTGGTGGAGCGGGTCCCCGATCCGGAGGGCGGTATCGCCCGCAAGATCCGGGCCAGCGCCAAGGGCCTGGAATTGGTCGCCGCCGATCGGGAGCAGAGCAACGAGGGCATCGGCGCCGTCGTCGCCGACTGGAAGACCGCCGATATCGCGCAGCTGAGCCTGCTGGTCTCCCGGTTCAACGAGTCGATCGAGCACATCGAAGACAACCCGTGGCCGCGCCCGCCATGGGCCAGGTAGCGCGCAGCCCGGACGGTCGGGCAATATCGCTGCGGTGAGGTTCGGGTTCGGGATGATCGCGGGAGCGCTGCTCATGGCGTCCCCGCTCGCGTCCGGCTGCGGGCTCAGCGCCGAGACCGACGAATGGGACGGCTGGACGGTGACGGTCTATTACACGGCGGTCGAGTCCTACCACTCCGGACCGACCGAAACCGTGCGCGGCTGCAGCGATCTCGAATGCACCGACGCCAATATCGAAATCGGCGCACTACCGGAGAATTTCGTCGACGCGGTGCGCGAGGAAGGCACCGGCCGGATCACCAGCGGCGACCATGCCGGCGCCTACCTGAACTGGTCCTACGACGTCGGCTTCTGGCTCGATACCGAACCGCGCGATATCAGCGGCGAGGCGCTGCACCCGTTCGAGAGCGCAGCGGCCGACGGGCTCGACCCGGGAACGCGATTGCGGCTCATCGATTGCGGGACCGTTGATTTCGAATCCGACAGCGTGTGCAGCAGATTCAGCACCGCCACCTGGACGATCGGCGACGAATTCACGCCGGGTCTCGGCGGGCCACGACATCTGGACGTCTACATCGGCGAGGAGAACTGCGAAAGCTTCACCGAGGGACCGGATTTCGTGACGTTCGCCAATGCGACGCTCGAACCCGTCGGATACTGACTTATCCGGCCGCGAGGTAGACGCCCGGTGTGATGCCGTAACAGCGCCGGAACCAGCGGGTCAGATGCGCTTGATCGGCGAATCCGGCGGCGACCGCCGCCTCGCTGATCGGTTGGCCAGCGGCGATCAATCGACGGGCGGCGCGCAGTCGGAGCAGTCGTTGGTATTCGCTCGGCGCCAGACCATAATTGGCGCGGAAGGCACGGTACATGGCGAATCTGCTGCATTCGGTCGCCTCGGCAAGATCGTCCATGGAAATGGGATCGAGATAGCGATCGTGGAGTACGGCACGGACCCGCCGCGCGATATCGGCTGCCGAACCAGCTTGCACGACTGATGTTTTCGTCGGTGTGCGGGTGCCACGCTGCACCAGCGCGGCAACCGATCCGGCAAGTGCCTCGTCGGCGGCGAGTTCGGTGGCGGGCCCGATCAGACTCGCACACAGTCTGCCGAGCGCGGCCGACAGCAGCGGATCAGGCAACACCGGATCGGCGAACAGCGGCAGACCGGTCGGGCGGCCCATCCGGTCGGTGAGCAGATCGCTGATCAACTCGGATCCAATATGGACGATCCAGTAGGTGAATCCGAGTTCGGTCGTGCTGTGGCCGTCGTGTGGCTCGTCCGGATTGAAGGCCATCACCATGCCCACCGTGCTGGTGCGCGTCGCGCCGCGGCAGTGGAAGGTCTGCGCGCCGAATTCGGTCAGTCCGAAGGAATACGTTTCGTGACTGTGCGGGTCGTAGACGTGGCGTTCGAAATGCGCGTGCATGACCTCGACGGGCCGATCCGTCATCCGCCGGTACTGGACCCATTCGTGCTCGGTCACCGGTCCATTGTGGCCGCACCAGCGTTCAAGACTTGCTCCCGGCCCCCGCCGAGTATTGATCCGTGCGTATCCGATTGCTTTTGGTCCTGGTGATGGCATTGTGGGGCAGCGCGTTCGCCTCCTCGAAGCTAGCGGTGCACGAGGTACCGCACGCGGTCGCGGGATTCCTGCGGTTCCTGATCGGCACGATCGTGCTGCTCATCGTGCTGCGCGCACCGCGGCTGCCCGTCGCCGATGCCGCGCGCGCCGCCGGGCTCGGGCTGATCGGTGTGTTCGGCTACAACTTTCTGTTCTTCCTCGGGCTTTCGCTGGCGCCAGCGGCCGATGGGAGCGTGATCGTGCCCATGGCCGCGCCGATTTTCACGGTTGCCGTGACGACGTTGTTCGGGCGTACCCGGTTGTCGCTCATCCGTACGGTCGGACTGACCACAGCGATTGCTGGCGCGGGTGTGTTCTTCCTCGGAATTCCGGCGAGCGGATCTCACCGGCTGCTCGGAGATCTCGTCTTCCTCGCCGCGGCAGCTTGCTGGGCGGGCTATACAATTTTGGGCGCGCCGTTGCTGTCCAGGCTCTCGGCACCGACCGTCACGGTGTACGCCACCGCTGCGGGCACGCTCGTGCTCGGGTTCGTCGCGGCACCGGATCTCGCCGACGTCCCGTGGTCCGGGTTGGATCTGGAATTCTGGCTCAACCAGGCATATCTCGGGATGTTGCCCACCGCGCTCGCCTATGTCCTCTACTACCATGCGGTGGGTCAGCTCGGTGCGGCCACCGCGTCCGCGGCGATATTTCTCGTCCCCGCCTTCGGGCTCAGCTGTGCATGGGTGTTGCTCGGGGAATCCATCTCCGCTGTTCAGGGCCTGGGTGCGGCGCTGATGTTCGTCGGAGCCTGGCTCAATACCCGCACTCCCGGAGTCGAGCAGGCCGACAGCACGCACGCCGGAGCGGACCGCCTGGTCGCCGCCGACCAATAGTGCTGCGCCTCATGTGAAACAGGCATGTCGCGTGGGTGCGGCAATGCACATAGGCTTGCGCAGTGGTTTCCGGGCGGACAGTGGTCGACGGGCGTTTCGAGTTGCTCGAGCCGCTCGGCAGTGGCGGGATGGGCACGGTGTGGCGCGCGTATGACCTCGCGCTGCATCGCGAGGTCGCGCTGAAAGAGGTGCGGGCGGAGGCCGACGAGGGCCGCTCGCCCGGCGTGCACCGTGAGCGCGTCCTGCGGGAGGCCAGGGCGCTGGCCCGAATCGGCCATCCGAACGTTGTTGCCATTCACCACATCGTGGATTCGGCCGAAGTGGCGAATCCGTGGATCGTCATGGAACTGGTTCGCGGGCAGAGCCTGGCCGATCATCTGGCCGATGGGCCGCTGCCGCCCACCCGAGTGGCGCACCTCGGCCGCGGCATACTCGCCGCCCTGCGCGCCGCGCATCAAGTGGGGGTACTGCACCGCGATATCAAACCCGCGAATGTGCTGCTGCGCCAAGATGGTTCACCGGTATTGACCGATTTCGGTATCGCCGCGATCAATGGCATGACCGCATTGACCTCCACCGGCAGTGTGGTCGGCTCGCTGGATTATGTTGCGCCGGAACGCCTCAGCGGTCAGGAGGGACATCCGGCCTCGGACCTGTGGTCGCTCGGGCTGTTGCTGTATGTCGCGGTGGAGGGGTTCCATCCGATGCGGCGCGAGTCGACTGTCGCCACGCTGGCGGCGGTCATCCGAGGTGAGGTGCCGCCGCCGCAGCGCGCCGGGGCTATGACAGCCGTGCTCACGGCAGTGCTCGTACCCGATCCGAGTCGTCGGCCGACTGCCGAGCAGGTGGACCGGATGCTTGCGCAGGCGGTTGGTGCGGGAGGGACGTTCGGTGCGCTCGGGACCTTCAATACTCCAGGCGCGGGTAGCGCACCGGGAGATTTCAACACACCAGGCGCGGGCGATGCTCCGAACGCAGCGGCGTTCGAAACTCCCGGCGTCGGTGGCGCGTTCAATACTCCTGGGGCAGTTGAGCTACCCGGGGGGTTCCATACTCCCGGACCGGTCGATTCGCCGCCTGCGATCAACACTCCCAGTCCGGCCAGCGCATCGGGCGACTTCAACCCTCTGGGCGCAGCCAACTTTTCGGCCGCGGCCAGTTCACCGACTGTGTTCGACACACCCGCCGTAGCCGACGTACCCGGTGCGTTCAACACACCCGGGGGAGTCAACTATTCGGGCGCGCCCAGTTCACCGACCGTGTTCGACACACCCGGCGCAGCCCACCTACCGGGCGCATTCAACACACCCGGCGCGGTCAACTATTCGGGCGCAGCCAGTCCACCAGATTCGTTCAACACACCCGGCGCAGCCCACCTACCAGGTGCGTTCAACACACCCGACGCGGTCAACTACTCGGGCGCAGCCAGTCCACCAGATTCGTTCAACACACCCGGCGCAGCCCACCTACCAGGTGCGTTCAACACACCCGACGCGGTCAACTATTCGGGCGCGCCCAGTTCACCGGATTCGTTCAACACACCCGGCGCAGCCCACCTACCGGGCGCGTTCAACACACCCGACGCGGTCTACCCTCCGGGCGCAGTTGGACAGGGCGTGTTCGATACCCCTGGCGCAAGTAGTGCACCGGGTGCGTTCAATGCCGCTGGCGCGGTCAACACGCCTGGTGCATTCGGTCCGCGCGGGCCGGTCCGTGTACAGGGCGTGCACAACTCGGCTTCTGCACCTCAGCTTTCCACGAATAGTCCTGCGCGCAAACCATTCTCACGCGGAGTCGCCATTGGACTTGCCGCCGCAATTGCTGTCGCCGCTGTCGTAGCCACGATTGTGATCGTGGCCCTGCGCCCGGATTCGACCGCAAGCCAGGCCATTTCGAGCACGCCGCCTACCACCGGTAGCCTTCCACCCACGACCCGATCCGCGGGCCCGACATCCGCACATGTGACCGGAAATTCCGTCGACCTCCTCACCCCGAACGGTATCCGCCAGGCCATCACGGCACTCGAAAAGGTTTCTGGTAGTGAGGAATTCAACGAGGCGACCTTCTACCCGACCTACGCCAACGTCGGCGCCCCGGTCAAGGACAAACCCACTCTCTTCGACCTCTTCGTCTACCGCGACGGAACAGCCACCCGAAAGGGCGCAGGCGGCCCACTCTCCGGCCACGCCACGGTAAAACTGAACTCGATCAACTGGGACATCCTCCCCACTCTGCTCCGCACCGCCGAAGAAAGCCTCGGCATCCCGACCCCCACCCTGCGCTACGTAATCGTCGACCCATCCTGGACCTTCAACAACAACCAGCCAACCGTCATGGTCTACCTAACCGACGACTACGGCGGCGCCTACCTGGCCGCCAACACCGACGGCACCGTAGTAACGATGTACCCCCGAGGCCGATAACCCCCGCCAGTTCCGGACCTCACTGAACCCCCACAACTTTCACCCTGGCTACACGAAACCCCGCGCACCCAACCAAAATTGGGTGCCACAGCGGAGTCGAACAACGTCAGGTATTCATACCAGGAATAACACACCGCCCATCGACCCCAACAGTCCCGACAATCATCCCATCCGTCATCGTGCAGACACTGCCAACGGCAACACACTCCTGATTAGTGTTCGTCACCATATTGTCCCCACACGGCGTACCAGGATCCTCCGGCGCGGCCAGCACCCCACCAGCCCCCAACGCCACCCCAAATCCAGCAGCAGCGATAGCAAGAAAATGCGAAAAACGGAGCATAACAAACCCTCCAAACCAAATTCCGAACACAGATTTCTTCTATTGACACCCCCTGAAAAACCCATAGACCCCATCAACCAATAACCCACCCCGACCTGCAAGATCATACTCCCGAGCCCCCCAATTGCCCACACCCGAACACTCACCCAACACCCCAATCCTCCGCGAGAATGCGCTGGTGCAGGTGCGCTCTCGACGTTTGCCTGCATGAGCGCATGGTGATCAATTGTCCAATGGCTGGCCCCCTGCTCTATGCGGAGTGCCCGGTGCTTATGTATTCCCGTGGTCTACTGCAAGGGGGGATTACACCGAGTATGGGTTGCTGTGGTCGTTGAGCAAGCCGTTCTCGCGTACGGAACCGTTCGCTCGCCGAAACAACGGAACGTACAGCTCGGAGTCCCATCTTCGCATTGAAGGCGAGCAGGGCCCAGACCGGTGAATCGAGTTCAGTTCGCCACCATCGAATTTCGGTTATGTGATTACGTCCATGCCATTACCGGACCAGTTTTGGCCGGTGACCGCGCGGACTACGTTTTCGAAGGCGTCTGCGGTTCGGTCGAGGGGGTGGGTGCTGCGCTGGGCTCGGCACATCGCGACGGTGCCTTGGATGGCGGCGACGATCAGGGTGGCGGTCTGGTCGGCGGCGGATGCTGTTGCGCCATGGGCGCGTAGGGATTCGGCGAGCAGCGCCGTCCAATGATCGAAGGCGGCGGCGGCCGCGCGCCGGGGTTCATCGCCGTCGTCGGGCTGGTCCTCTACCGAGACGCCAGCACCGGGCACCACAACCGAAAGTCGCTGTTCACCAAGACCTTTCGCCACATCTCCACGAATGCGCGTAGCCCGGCAACCGGGCCGCCGGACAGCTCTATGACCAAGGGCACCTGGGGTGCCGCGGGCAATATCGTCCGCTTCGCCGAACTGAAGGCGCTGGCGGCCGGAACACGCGCCTGATGCGGCCCGCACGTCGGCAGTTGCCTTCCGGGTCGGGTCAAGCCTGGAGATGCCTGGCGAAGAACCGTTCGACCACATGGAACATCTCGATCTGGTTGTCCGGGTTGACGAATCCGTGTCCCTCGTCCGCTGCGAGCAGGTATTCGACCTCGACCCCGCGAGCGCGGAGGGCTGCGACGAGGTTGTCGGACTCGGCGCGGACCACGCGAACGTCGTTGGCGCCCTGGATCACCAGCAGTGGAGTGCGGATTCGGTCCACGTGGGTGATGGGTGAACGGGCGAGCATGTCGGCCTCCTGTTCGGGGTCGTCGGGATCGCCGACGAACAGGTGCCAGTTGTTGGCCACCTGGGGTTTCGAGAAGGGCGGGATCGTGCGCAAGAAGTTCGCGAGGTTGGACATGCCGACGTAGTCGACGGCGGCGGCGAACACATCGGGGGTGAAGGTGACCCCGACCAGGGCGGCATAGCCGCCGTAGGAGCCGCCGATGATCCCGACCCGCTCCGCGTCGGCATAACCCTGCGCCACGGCCCATCGCACGGCATCGATGACATCGTCGTGCATGGTGCCCGCGAACTGTCCGATGGCGGCTTTCACGAAGGCCTTGCCGTAACCGATGGATCCGCGGAAATTGACCTGCAGCACCGCGTAGCCGCGGTTGGCGAGCAGTTGCACGGCCGGGTCGAATTCCCAGCTGTCGCGAAACCACGGGCCGCCATGGAGCATCACGACCATCGGCAATCCGACCGGCTCGACACCGACGGGCAACGTCAGATACGCCGGAACCCGCAGCCCGTCCCGCGCAGTGATGGACACCGGGGCCATCGGCGCCAGCGCGTCGGCATCCAGATGCGGGTACGGGCGGAACAGCAACCGGCTTTCGCCTGTGGTGTGGTCGTAGTAGTAGGTCAC
The DNA here is from genome assembly GCF_053602975.1 of Nocardia sp. NPDC004278. NCBI lineage: Bacteria > Bacillati > Actinomycetota > Actinomycetes > Mycobacteriales > Nocardiaceae > Nocardia > Nocardia sp. NPDC004278. Next base: position 60,708 of record NZ_JBSGEQ010000027.1, on the reverse strand, counting down.
GTCGGGATCGCGGTCATGAATGAAGGTGACCACCCAGCGTTGCCCGCTGGCGTCGGAGGACAGCGCGCCCAGGTCCCCGTCGGAGAGCTGCCGCAAATTCTCCAGTGCCGCGGCGAAGTTCGGATCCAGAGCGTGGATCACCTGACGTTCTCCGAGGTAGCGCGCCCCGATCAGCGCCCCGGTCCGCCGGTCGAGAATCAGCGGACCGGGCAGTGCGGGCACAACCGCGCCACGGATGTCGAGGTCGTAGGCCGGATGACTGTCGACCTCGGTCTCGGCGCCGGTGGTGAGGTCGAGCCGGACCAGTCGGGTTCGGTCGGTGCCGCGGTTCGAGCCGATCCACATCCCGGTCCCGTCCGGTGTGAGCTGCAGCGGCAGCACGCCGACCGGATAGTCGGCGCCGTCGAAGAAGGCGATGGGGTGCAGTGTGCCCGCGGCGGCTTCCCAGCGCGAGATCTCGACATCCCCGTCCGAGGTGAGGCTCCGGGCGAACACCGAGCCGTCGGGACCGCACATCCAGAAGGCCACCCGGCCGGGGTTCTCGGCCAGCATCGTGAGGTCAGCGGTCGCGAGGTCGAGCTCGCACAGGTCGAACACCTCGACCTTCCGTTTGTTCAGGTGGAGCAATGCCTTCCCGGGCCGCCCTTTGGGGAGCTCGAGCAGCGCAACCGTCACTCCGGGAAAGGGTGTCAGGTCGACCGCCGGTGCGCCCGGGTCGTCCAGATCGACCCGGTACAGATGCCACTGTTCGTCACCCCCTCCGTCTTGGGTGTACAGCAACCAGCGCGGATCGTCGGTCCAGTAGAAGCTCTGCACGCTGCGGTTCTCGTCCGCGGTCACGCACCGTGGCTCCGCCCCGGCATCGAGGTCCTGGATCCACACGTTCAGCCGGTTCCGCCACGGCGCCAGGAAGGCGATCGCGGTGCCGTCCGGCGAAATCACCGCGCCCGTGCGGACGGGTGGGGTGAAGAAGTCCTCGACGGAGATGAATTCCGGCAATGTCGGCGATGTCATGGCGATCCTCTCGATTGATGGTCTCGTCGGGATCACACCCCCGGCCGTAACGGCACAGTCAAGACGTCACTTCGGGATCGGCCGGGGTGCCTGGAGTCCGAGCCCGATGCGCCGCAGGACGTCGATTTGTGCGGCGTTGTAGAGCTCCGTCATCGCTGCGCCGATGGCACGGGTCACGCTGTGCGCGTTGCCTCCGGTGCCGAGGTTCTGCAGCCCGGGATAGTTCGCGTACAGGTCCCGGACCTGCGGAATCAGGCGTTCGGCCAGCGCGATGCGGGCTTGCTCGTCGGCGTCGGCGGGCAGGTCGTCGAGCTCTGGGCCCGCGGGTAGCGCGCCGGGAAGGGACTGCAGCATCCGTTTGTAGGCGTCGAATGCCGACGGATCGAGCGCTCGGGTGATGACGCTGATGAAGGCGCGGTCGGCGGCGGACAGGCCGCCGGCGGTCGGGGCCAGCTCGGGCGGCAGATCGGTCGGCGAGCCGTGCCGCAGGATCAGAGCGAGTTCGGACCGCGCGCGCTGCAGCCGCTCGATGGTCGCGGCCAGTTCGGTATCCAGTGCCCGCAGCTCTGCTTCCGGGTGCTCGTCGGCGGCCCCGAGGGCAGCGATCTGGGCGAGTGAAAAGCCAAGCGCTGTAAGCTTTTTGATCCGAAGCAACCGGACCAGGTGGGTCACCCCGTAGCGTTTGTAGCCGTTGGCCGCGCGTTCGGGCTCGGCGAGCAGTCCGACGTCGTGGTAGTGCCGCACCGTCCGCAGGCTGGTGCCTGCGAGTTCGGCGAGTTCACGGGTGCTCCATGCCATGCCCGTCACCTTCCTCGTTGCGTCGACACCGCACGAGCCGGCGGCCGGGGAACCTTACCGATGCGAGTCGACGTGTACATGCGATCGCAGACCCTGCAAGCCGAACAGGATGAGCAACTCGACCGTGCCGCCGTCGGCGCTGCCCAGCCAGTGCGGTACGGAGGTGTCGAATTCCGCGGCCTCGCCGGGCGGCAAGGTCAGGTCGCGCTCGCCGACCACCAATCGGAGGCGGCCGTTGAGCACATACAGCCACTCGAAGCCGTCGTGTGTCTGCGGCGTCGGCTCCAGCGGTGCCGGACGCGCGGGAATGATCATCTTGAACGCGTGCACCCCGCCCGGCCGCCGGGACAGCGGCACGAAGATCATCCCGAACCGACGGATCGGTTTCAGATGGATTCGGGGATCGCCGGTGCGGGGCGCACCGACGAGGTCGTCCAACGGCACGTCGTAGGTGCGAGCGAGCGGCAGCAGCAACTCGAGGGTTGCCCGGCGCTGCCCGCTCTCCAGCCGGGACAGCGTGCTCTCGGACACGCCGGTCGTCATCGCGAGGTCCGCGAGGGTGATGCCGCGCTCGCGCCGTAACGCACGCAGTCGCGGTCCCACCGCGTCGAGCACGTCATCTGTTTCGGGGTCCATGCGCCCATCTTGCCGGAACCGCAAGATTGCGTGTCAGATCGTGCTGCCCCAACCACCCACCGCCGCACCGGACCGGAAGAAGCGAGGCCGAGGTGCTACGCGACTCTCTCGACTACCGCGTGGCGGTCGAGCGTGCCAACGAACTGACAGACCGACTGGCCGGATTGTCGGCGTTTCAGCCTTCTTGCTCTATCAGTGCGGACGTCGTCAGGGTGAGGTGTCGAGTCAGTATGTCGACGGCGGTGTCGGGGTCACGGGCCAGCGCCGCCTGCTCCAATCGGCGATGCTCGTCAATGCCATCGCGCTCCGGGTTGCGGTATGTAGACCAGCGGCGGGCCAGCTCGCTCGCGACCCACAATCGGTCGAAGGTTTCCAATAACACCGGGTTGCCACACCCTTCCAAGAGTGTGCGATGGAACACCCGATGGGCCTCGGCCCATGCCTCGCTGTAGTACTCACCGTCCTCCGGGGTGAATACCGGCGTGCGCGCCATGCGGTGGTGGGCAGCTCGGACGTCGCCCTCCCAGTTGACGTCACCACGTTCGATCGACATGCGCAGCAGGACCGGCTCGACGGCCCGGCGGGCCTCGCCGATCTGCTGCCAGCGGTGATCGGAAAATGCCGGGACCGCGAAGCCGCGATTGGTCAGCCGTTCGGCCAGGCCCTCACCGACCAGCCGCACCAGCGCCTCACGCACCACAGCCAGGCTCACCCCGTGCTGCCTGGATAGATCCTGCGGCTTGAGCGCGTCACCGGGCGCGTACTCGCCGCGCATGATCGCGTTCCGCAAGTGTGCGTAGATCTGCTCGGAGAGCATCTGCTTCTCCGGCGAGGTCGGGGTGTGGACCGTCCCAGTCATGATTCGATCATAGACGATTTGAAAAATAATCGATTATTTCTGATATCGTCGATCTTGCATGTTCGGCACGACTCGAAAGGCACGACACGATGAGCGCAAACAATCCCTTCGCCCGCCTCCCCGAGGCAGCCTCGTTCACGGTCACCAGCACCACGGTGAGCGACGGCGCCGCCTGGCAACCCGCACAGTGGTCCTCCAGCGCTCCCGGCGGCAAAGACGTTTCTCCGCAACTGAGTTGGACTGGCGCCCCAGCAGGCACCAAGAGCTACGCCGTTACCGTGTACGACCCCGATGCCCCCACCGGCTCCGGCTTCTGGCACTGGGCTGTCGCCAACATCCCGGCCACGACCACGAGCCTTCCCGAGGGCGCCGGAGACGACGCCGGCATCGGTTTGCCGGTCGGCTCCTTCCAATTGCCGAACGATGCGCGCCTACCTCGATACATCGGTGCGGCACCGCCGGCAGGGCATGGTGGGCACCGCTATTTCGTCACCGTGCACGCGCTGGATGTGGCGGACATCGGCATCGCCGCCGACTCCACGCCGGCTCTGCTCGGGTTCACTATCGCCGGCCACATCCTGGGCCGGGCGACGCTCGTCGCCACGGCGGAGGCGATGCAGTGAATTCCGTTCGAGGTGCCGGTTCCGCCAAAAACGCGGATTCGTCGTCATGCGCGGCTTCCAGTGGCTGAGTCGCTCCCGTGCGAAGTCGAGATCGTTCGTCATTCGCGGCGCGACGGCGACGCCATCGTCCGCTGGGTCGAGGTCATCGTGAACGGCATACCGATGCCGGCCACCGGCGATCCGCGCGTCGTGCACACGCCGCTCGGCACGCACGTCGCGCTCGACCTGACCGCCACTTCGGTCAGCATCCGGACCGAGGACGGGACCTGAGACTGCAAGGAAAGGCTATGCGCGACAACGATATCGATCGCCTGGTCGATCGCACTGTGCTGATCACGGGCGCGACGGACGGACTCGGCCGCGAACTCGCGGTGCGGCTCGGCTCCGCGGGTGCCCGGCTGATCCTGCACGGCCGCAACCCCGATCGGGCCGCGGCGGTCGCGGCCGAGGTGACGGCCGCGAGCGGACACGCTCCACAGCTCATCCTGGCCGACCTGTCGCGACTCGCGGAGGTGGACCGGCTGGCCGACGAGATCATCGCCCGCACTTCGCGATTGGATGTGCTGGTGAACAATGCCGGCACCGGCGGCCGACCGGATGGGAGACGTGCACTCAGCGCCGACGGCAACGAATTGCTGTGGGCGGTCAACCATCTGGCCCCGTATCGGCTGACGCGGCGGCTGCTGCCGCTGCTGCAGGCCTCGGCTCCGGCGCGGGTGGTGAACGTAGCCTCCGCCGGGCAGCAGGAGATCGACCTCGACGATCCGACCCCCGAGCACGACTACGACGTGTACACCGCCTATTGCCGCGCCAAGCTGGCGATGATCATGGCGACCATCGAGTATGCCGAGGAACTCGACGGAACCGGTGTCACGGTGAACGCCCTGCACCCGGCCACCCTCATGGCGACGACCATGGTGCTGGCATCCGGTGTTACGCCGATAAGCACCGTCGCCGAAGGCGCGGACGCGACCCTCCGGCTGATTTGCGATCCGGCCCTGTCGCAGACGACAGGCCGGTATTTCAACGGCAGCAGACAAAGCCATCCGCACGCGCAGGCGGGCGATCCGACGGCGCGCCGTCGCCTGCTCGAAATCAGTGACACCGCAGTCATTTCGGCGCTCTACTGAGGTGATGGGCCGCGTCCGATCCGCCGGAGGCGGATGCGAGAAAGCTTGCGCGACAGGCTATGTCCGCGACAATGCTCCGTAGGCGACTACGCTCATCGCAATATCGGCATAGGTCACGTGATCAACGAGGAAGGTGTAATGGAGGATCTCACCGCGCGATTCCAGGAGCTGGGTCGCCTGGTACCGATCCCCCACCCATGGGACATAACGGAATACATCGCGCGGGTGGCAGAGTTCCGGGGACGGCCGATCATGTTGTGCCCGATCGACGTCGGCGCACTCTTGGCGAACGGATGCGGCACCGGAAGTGGCCTGTGGATTGCCCGGGAAGGCGATGACGTGATCATGTACGGGGCCGACACCGAATGGCATGCCGACCACATCATCGCCCACGAGATCGGTCACATGCTGCTCGGCCACGGCGGGACCGCGAGCGGTCCCGGTGGTGCCGCGGCTGAGCTGTCGTTGCGCGAATTGATGCCCTCGCTGTCGCTGGAAACCATCCGCAGCGTACTGCGCCGCGAAGACTACGGCAGTGAGCGCGAGCAGGCCGCGGAAACCTTCGCCGACCTGCTGCTGGTCGAAGCGATGCTGCCGAAGCGATCGGCGAGTCGGTTCCGCTCGACGTTCTTCCGAAACCGGTATCGATGAGATGACCTCGCCGATCCCGGGTCTGATCAGCTGGCCCGTCCTGACAGGTATGACGTTGGTGCTCGCCGGTCGGTGGTGGCTGTTGCGGGACAGCATCATCGACCGGCTCATCAATATCGGGCTCGCCGCCGGTCTCTTCGAACACCTATTGCGGGAGGCATGGTTCGAACAGTCACTGGCTCGGCTGCTGCCCGGCGCCGACAGCGACGTGGTGAACATCGCCCGACAGCTCTCGCTGGGAGCGACCGTATTGACCATCTCGAATATCTACGGCATTGCCAAGTTGTGGGCAGGCGCCGATCCCGCCCACACGTGGCGCAGGCAGTGGCGCTATTACCTTGTCGCGATCACCGCCATCGCCGTCATCCTGATCGCGGGGACGCCCGCCCGCCACGCCGACCAGTTGATCGACCAAACCCTCGGCTGGCCGGCTGTCGTGGTCTGGGTCGCATTTTCCCTGCCGCTCGGCGCTACTGCCCTGCTCGTCGGCCGGGTAAGTGCACGCGAGATGCGCGCCGACACCACCTGGCAGGAACGTGCACTGTACACAGCAGTCTTGGGCACCGCGGTGGGCCTGGGGATCGTAGCGGTCGTATACCCGCTCGAGACCACCATCAATGTCGTGACGGGCCAGCCGTCATTCGATCCCGAGATGCACTGGAAAGCATGGAGCGGCTTCCTGCTCTCGGCCGTCGGCGCTCCTGCCGTGATCACGGTGCCGCTGATCAGCACCCTGCTCACCCACATCGGATGGGACCGCACCGGCCGATACTGCCGCCGCCTCCGGCCAATGTGGGCCGATCTCACCGCAGCCGTACCCGAAATCGCCCTGGAGATGCGGCGCGTCCACAACGACCGAACAGACCCGGCCATCCGTCTGCATCGCATGACGGTCGAGATCCGCGACAGCCTGCTACATCTCAAGCGCTACAGCGACAGCCCGGACGATCTGGCCGCCGGTGACCCACATATCTATACCCGCCGCATCGCCGAGGCCATAGCAATCAAAGCTGCCGGGCACCCTCCGAGCGCGAGCCGGTTCACGCCCCGGCACCAAGTCCAACCGGGGACACGGGACCTCACCTCGGAGTTGCGCCAGCTACTCGCACTTGCCAAGGCATGGCCACACGTCCGCGGCCTGACAAAGTCGCCATAACGTCGCGCCGTCGACCTCGAACCACCTGAGGTAATGCGGTGGCCGGGTCCAGCGCCTCGACACCCATCGCGAATCGCTACGTGCGCGCCTGGTTGGAATGTCGAGGCGCGCAACCGCTACGTCGAAGCGGAACTCGACCGAATTCCGCAGCGGAACAACCTCTGCGGACCAACCGCCTCAGCCGCCTCTGCCTCCTTGTCGGTCGTGGATCAGTGTCCGGCTAGATCGACAGTCCCGGCGGGGGTGGGTAGTCGTCGACGGTCATGGAGTTGTAGACACTGGCGGTTTTGCTGGTGAGGCGGAGGAAGGTGCGGGCGGCTCCCGCGGGGAGGACGGAGAGCAGGCGGGTGGCGTGAACCAGGCCGCGCACCCCGAGGCGGGAGGTGGGGATAAGGGTTTTCGCCGCGCTCGTCGCCACCTGGCGACTGCCTCGCACATGCGGTGCCATCGCGCGCTCGTAGGCGGGGAAGGCGCGCTCGGGGTCGCCGCCCGCCCGGGCCAGCTCGCCGGCCAGGACATAGGCGCCCACGACGGCGAGCGTGGTGCTACCGCCGACGGCGGGGCCGGGACAGTAGCCCGCGTCGCCGACGAGCGTGACCCTGCCCCGTGACCAGGTGTCCATGTGCAGCTGGGTGATGGAATCGAAGTAGAAGGCCGGGGTGTGGTCGAGCGCGTCCAGCCAGCCCGCCACCTCGGCGTCCACACCGTGGAAAGCGTTGCGCAGCAGATCTTTCTGCCGCGATACATCGTGGTGGTGGAAGTCGAGTTCGCGCTCGGTCCGGAACAGGAACAATGCCCGCGCATCGTCGAGATGGCGTGCGCGGTACATCCCAGCGGTGCGCCCTACGCCCACATGGATGCGGAGTTCACCGTCGACGCCCGCGGTGCCGGGCAGCGACACCACCGCGAGATAGGCCCCGGTGGAAGCACCGAATCGAGCCTCGTCCCCGAAGACGAGGCGGCGCACGTTGGAGTGCAGCCCGTCCGCACCGACGATCAGGTCGAAGCGGCGCGGCGCGGCATTCTCGAACAGCACCTCACCGTCGGGAGAGATCGCGGTGATCGAGTCGCCGAACAGGTACTCGACGTCGTCGCACGCGGCCTCGTAGTAGATCTCGCTCAGATCGTCCCGCATGATCTCGGCGTGCCGATCGGAGGTGGCACCGAAGAGCTTGGCCAGGTCTACCCTGGCAGGCCGCCGCTCCCCTTCCGGGCAGAGCGTCAACCGGCTCGTACCGGTGACCCGCGCCTCGATGCGATCGAGCACGCCCATCTTCTCCGAGATGTCCATCGCGGGCCGGAACAGGTCGACCGCGTGGCCGCCGGTCTTGCGCGGAGCCGGCGCGCGCTCGACAACCGTGACCGAAAAGCCGTGTCTGATAAGCCAGTACGCCAGCACCGGACCGGCGACGCTGGCGCCGGAGATGAGAATCCGCATGAGTTGGCCTTATGTTTGTCGGTGGCCGGGGTTCGATGTCCTGAATTCCCCGGGCGGTGGATTGATTATCGTGTGGTTGCCTTCGTCGAGTGTCGAAAAGGTGCCCGGCGAACAAGTCCGGGTCGGCCCGATCGACCGGTACCGCACCGGCCCGATGCCGGATCGGGTGGCCGGGATCGAAAGTGTCACAACGCATCCGGCCGATGACGGAGTCTGGACACCCTCGATTCCAGCACCTCGGTAGCCGTGGGTCGAAACCGCCGGACGGCAGACGCCGGGCATGACCGGCCCATTGACCCTGGTGCGAGGACAGTCACACGCGGGGTTGTTCAGTAATGCTCGACGAAGTCGCCGATGAGGGTGCCGGTGGCGCCGGGATCCTCGATCATGGGGGTGTGGCCGCAATCGAGGGCCTCGATTCGGACGTTCGGGACTCGGCGGTAGTGCTCGAAGGACGCCGCCGGCCAGCGCTTATCCCGGGAGCCATAGATCACCATGGTCGGCAGGCCGAGGTCCACGAGCTGGTCCGGTTCGGGCAGGTCCCGCAGGTACGCATCCGACGCATTCGAGGTCGCGGTGAGGCTACGGTATGTCATACCTCGGACGTCGGCGACGATCCGCTCGGGAACTGGTACGTCGCGGGTGAAAGCACTGCTCAGGAAGTACCGAATGGCGGCGTCCGGAAGCAGCGGCCACAGCGGCTGCCCTATCGCCGGGTTGAACAGCAGATCGCCGGCCGGGCCGTTATCGGTGAACGCGTCCAGCCGTGAACCGGTATCGATCAGCGCGAGCGCCGTCACCAGATCATGGCGCTGTTCCGCCAACGAGGTCGCCACATAGCCGCCGGTGGAATGTCCGACGACGATCGCGTGGCGCACGCCGAGTCGGTCGAGCACCTCGCCGACCCGGCTCGCCTGCTCGGCCATTCCGTAACCAGTATCCGGTTTGGCCGATTCGCCATGTCCGAGCAGATCGATCCGCACCACGAATCGGTTCTGCAGAGCGGGCATCACCGGATCCCACCATGCGGTCGATCCGGCCAGCCCGTGCAACAGCACCACCGCATCCGCGCTGGGCACCCCGCTCGAGATGACATGGATATCTCCAGCGGGAAGGTGCACCATCTGCTCCTGGGAAACGCCCGGCGCGGCGCTCACGACACCTGCCGCGTTGCCCGCGAACAGGGCGGCCGACACCGCAGCGATCATCAGCCCGCGTCGTCGCCGACCCGGCGTTACGGCGGCGGTGGTGTCATTCATGGGGTCCTCCTTCGGTCGATCCGTGACACCACCACCCTGCTGGGCGACAACGACATACGTCTTGAAGAAATGTCAGCGACAGAGATCGGCATCGACTGCCGATGCCGGACGGCTCATATACTCGCGGTGTGGTTTGGGAGATCACACGACCATCGCGGACACCCGTGCTGCACGGCGTGGACATGGCCGGATTCCGTATTGACGGTGACGGCCCAGTTCAACTGCGCGCCATTCCCCATCCGGCCGTCACGGTAGCTGTCAACATCGGTGACCATGGCTTCGACGTCCGCGACTCGACAGGCCGGACCCACTCGGGCAGCCTGGCCCTCGGTCTGACCAGCAGCGCAGCCCCGGTGCGCGTCCAAACCGTCGAGTGCGTACAGGTCCGCCTGTCACCGGTGGTCGCATCAGCCATCCTCGGATTCCCGCTCGCCGAATTGACCGGGAACATCGTCGCACTCGACGAGCTGTGGGGTCGCGACGCGACGCGCCTGAGTGAGCGCCTGCACGAAACGTGCAGCTGGCGTGAACGATTCGCACTGATCGAGACGACGCTGTCGGCACGGTTGCGCGACGACCGCCGGGCCGACCCGGAGGTCGCGTGGGCATGGCGCCAACTCATCGTCAGCCGAGGCCGATTCCGCGTCGACCGCTTGGCCGCGGAGGTCGGATGGAGCCGCCAACGGCTGTGGTCACGCTTCGGCAAACAGATCGGCCTCACACCCAAGCGCGCCGCCATGCTGGTGCGATTCGACCATGCCGTGCACCGATTGGTCCGGGGACACTCACCCGCGCGGGTGGCGGCCGACAGCGGTTACGCCGACCAGCCCCATCTCCACCGCGACGTACGCGGATTCACCGGTGCCCCCGTCACCTCCGCAGCCAGCGAACCATGGCTCGCAGTCGACGACAAGGCCTGGCCATCGAGCACTGCGGGCTGAACGGCGTTCGACGAACGAATATCGCCTATACGTTGAAGCGGAATTCGACTACGTCGCCATCGGCCATGACGTAGTCCTTGCCTTCCATGCGGACCTTGCCTGCGGCCTTGGCGGCGGACATGGAGCCGGCGGCCATCAGGTCGTCGTACGCCACTACTTCGGCCTTGATGAAGCCGCGTTCGAAGTCGGTGTGGATTACCCCTGCGGCTTTGGGGGCGGTGTCGCCCTGGTGGATTGTCCAGGCGCGGGCCTCTTTTGGACCGGCGGTGAGGTAGGTCTGCAGGCCGAGGGTGTGGAAGCCGGTGCGGGCCAGGGCGTGCAGGCCGGGTTCGGATTGGCCGATGGATTCGAGGAGTTCGAGGGCGGATTCGTCGTCGAGTTCCAGGAGTTCGGCTTCGACCTTGGCGTCGAGGAAGACCGCATCCGCCGGTGCAACTGCGGCTTTCAGTTCGGCGACCTTCGCTTCGTCGGTGAGCACCGATTCGTCGGCATTGAAGACGTAGAGGAACGGCTTGGTGGTGAGCAGCGAAAGTTCCTTCAGCAGTTCGCCGTCCAGCTGGGCGCGCGCGGAGAAGAGGGTCTTGCCGCTGTCGAGGACTTCCTGGGCGGCCTTGGCCGCATCGAGCAGCGGCTTGCGGTCCTTTTTGACCTTGGCTTCCTTTTCCAGGCGCGGGATGGCCTTCTCCAGGGTCTGCATATCGGCGATGATCAGCTCGGTCTCGATCACCTCGATATCGGCGAGCGGGTCGACCCGGCCGTCGACGTGCACCACGTCATCGTCGGCGAAGACCCGAACCACCTGGCAGATGGCGTCGGCTTCGCGGATATTGGCGAGGAATTTATTGCCGAGTCCGGCACCCTCGGAGGCGCCCTTGACGATGCCCGCAATATCGACGAACGACACCACCGCGGGCAGGATGCGCTGGGAGCCGAAGATCTCGGCCAGCTTGTCCAGGCGCGGGTCGGGCAGCGGCACCACCCCGACGTTCGGCTCGATGGTTGCGAACGGGTAGTTCGCCGCCAGCACGTCGTTCTTGGTCAGCGCATTGAACAGCGTCGACTTTCCGACGTTGGGCAGGCCGACGATTCCGAGGGTGAGACTCACGAGGAACAGAGTCTACGCGGCGCACCAGCTCGTCCTGTCCGCAGGCCATCGGCTGCCAGACCGCCGCGTCGGCACGGATAACCCGCTGGCCGTGCGCGCGGCCTCAGCCCCGGCGAGCGCGCGCGGCATCGGCGTCAGGAAATCAGGATGACCTTGCCGAGGTTCGAACGGGACTCGATGACGGCGTGTGCCTCGGCGGCTTCTTCCAACGGGAACTCCGCGTGGACGGCGGGGCGGAGTTGGCCGGAGGCGAAGTATTGCCAGAGTTCTTGGCGCCAGTGTTCGTATAGGTCCGGGGAGTTGCGGGCGATGCGGGCCATTTGGAAGCCGATGACCGATTTGGCGCCGACGAGCAGGTCGTAGGCCTGGATGGTGCCGCCGCCGGAGCTGTAGGCGACGAGGCGGCCGCCGGGGGCCAGGGCCGCGATGGCCGGGGTCAGGAGGTCGCCGCCGACCGCGTCGAGGCCGTAATCGACTGGATCGCCCCAGGATTCGTGATCGTAGGCGACCACTTCGTCGGCGCCCAGGTCGCGCAGGAAGTCGGCCTTGGCGATATCGGAGACCGCGGCGACCACCCGAGCGGCGCCGCGCACGCGCGCCAACTGCAGGGCCAGGTGGCCGACACCGCTGGCGGCGGCGGTGATCAGGGCCGATTCACCGGGCTTCGGGTTCGCGGCATCGAGTGCGCCGAGCGCGACCAAGCCGCTGCGGACCAGTGCGACGGCATCGACGGCCGAAGCGCCGTCCGGGATCGGCGAGGCCATCGCGGCGGAAAGCAGTGCGTAGTCGGCGTAGCCGTGGCCGAAGACCATCCCGGTCACCCGGTAGCCGGGCATGCAGCTGGTCACGCCATCCCCGACCGCGACAACCTCACCGGCGATCTCGCCGCCGAGCGCGATCGGCTCGCGCGGTTCGCGCACCTTGCGGACCACCGGCAGGGTCACACCAACCGCATCGACCCGGACCAGCAGTTCACCCGGGCCGGGCGTCGGCACCTCGGCCGATACGACCTCGAGTACTTCCGGACCCCCGCTGCGCTGGTATTGCACCCGCCGCATCACACCTCCAAAAATCCTTAGGAGCGGTAAAGGTAGCCCGACGCCATGACAACTCCCAGCCGTTACCCATCCGAGTGCGATATCTCACCGCAAGCTCCACTCGCATGAGAGGCGCTGGCGACTGCCCGCTACGACGCGCCAGAGCCGCTACTTTTCCGCGTGGCCTCCGCCGTCGACAGCCGACGACCCGAGCCCGCGAACAAGCGTTAGCGCCAGGCTGTGGGCGACTTCGGATGAGGCAGCCGACGCGTCCGGCCCCTCCTCGTAGAACCGCAGGAATGCCTGATGGAAGCAGGTGCCGTCGAGGAGCGCGGCGGCTGTGTCGACGTCGGCGGCGGCGTCGATGCGTCCGAGTTCCTGTTCGGCCCGCAGGTAGGCCGCGATGCCCGCGATGGCGTGACCCGGCCCCGCGCCGTGCCGCCGCATCGAATCACGGTGCGCCGCCATACGTTTGGGCTGCGCCAGCAAGCCGCCGAGGAGGGGTAGGGACTGCTGGTAGAAGGTGAGCGCGGCGCGGGCGAAGGCGGCGAGATTGGCTTCGACCGTGCCGGTGCCCGGCTCGGGTCGAATGGCCGCGGGACCGGGCATGCGGTACTGAAGGACGTTCAGGATGAGGTCCTCCTTATCGCTGAAGTGCTTGTAGAGCGCGGCTTCGGAGTAGCCAGCGGCCTTGGCGATCTCCTTGGTCGTCGCCTCGACGACGCCGCGATTGCGCATGATCTCCGCGGCGGCGTCGAGGATCTGGTCGCGCGTGCCCACGCAGCCTCCCGGGTTGACAGGTTAGTAAATACTCACCCATCATAGGTTAGTAAATACTCACCAACCAGAAGGACTGGAAATGCAACTCACGATCTTCGGAGCGACCGGCCGCACCGGTGGACATCTTGTTCGCAAGGCGCTCGCGGCAGGACATGAGGTCACCGCGGTTGTTCGAGGTCAGCACGCGCTCGCGGATCATCCACGACTGCGGGTGATCACGGCCGATGTCATGAATCCCAATGACATCGCCACGACGATCCGAGATGCCGACACGGTGCTCGACACCATCGGATCGCGGGAAAAGGGACCGACATCCGTGGCCACCGACTCCGCACTCGCCATTACCGAGGCCATGGCATCGGTGGGTGTGCGGCGGCTGATCCTGATCAGCAATAGCGCGAGAATCGCTGGAACGGGCGATGATTGGTTCACCCGCTTCGTGGTCAAACCGCTCATTCTGCGTCCGCTGCTGCGGCACAGCCTCGACGATATGGCCGGAGCCGAACAGGCGACGCGCGACAGCGCGGTGGATTGGACCATTGTCCGAGCACCGCAGCTCACCGACCGTCCGGCGCAGGGTTCCTACCGAACGGCGATCGAGCGCAATGTGACCTTCGGCATCCGGATCAGCCGCGAAGACCTCGCCGCCTGCCTGCTCGACCTGGCGGCCGATCCGGGATCGATCCACCAGCACATCAACGTCGCCAACTGACTCGCCTTGCGATAGCGGCCGGGCGGCGTAGCGTTCCGGATGTGGAGCCGACCACCGAAGTGGTGACGGCACGTCCGGCACCGGCGCTCGCGGCGTTCATCGATGGGTACGTCGGGTATCGACTGTGCGGGTTCGCGCCCGGACTGCATCGGGGGCTGCCGTCGCGGCATATGACATTCATCGTGTCCATCGGGCCGAGCATCGACGTTGTCGCACAGACCGATTCGCGGCAATCGCCAGCGGACTACCGGTGTGTGCTGAGCGGGTTGCAGGCCAGTTCGGCGGTCATCGCGCACAACGGGTACCAGGAGGGGATCGGGATCGAGCTGACGCCGCTCGGGAGCCGGGCTCTGTTCGGGATGCCCGCAAGTGCGCTGTGGAACACCTCGGTGGAGTGTGCCGAGGTGACGGGGCCGGTCGGGCGTCAGCTGTGGGAGCAACTGCAGGAGCTGAGCACCTGGCCGGATCGCTTCGCCGCCTGCGACCGGATCCTGACCGCACTGGCCTGCCACGACCGCTTGGTGACCCCCGAATTGACCTGGGCCTGGCAGACTTTGGTCGACACCGATGGTGCGGCGCAGATCGGTGCGCTCGCCGCGGAAATCGGCTGGAGCCGCCAGCATCTGACCCGCCGCTTCGGCGCGGAATTCGGCCTCAGCCCGAAGCTCGCCGCCCGGATCGCCCGATTCGAACGAGCCCGGCGAATGATCGGACACACGCCGTCCTACGTCACGATCGCCCAGGTTGCCGCGACCTGCGGATACTACGACCAGGCCCACCTGAATCGCGATTTCGCCGAACTGGCCGGCTGTAGCCCTACCATATGGCTGGCGGAGGAGATTCCATCCGTCCAAGACCCGGCGGGGTCCGGCGGGTGAGGCTGGATCCATGACGACACCAACGCATTCCGCCGCGACCCGCACCGCCGTCTGGCCGTGCCTCAATTTCACCGACGCACGCGCGGCAGTTGCCTTTCTGACCAGCACATTCGGCTTCGAAGAGACTGCGCTCTACGCCAGGGAGGACGATCCGTCGTTCATCGAGCACGGTCAGCTGCGCTGGCCGCTCGGCGGCGGCATCATGTTCAGTTCCATCGGCAAGGGCGATAACCCGTTCTGTGCGCGGGGGCCGGGAACCGACTCGATCTATCTCGTCTGCGAGGACCCTGACGCCCTGCACGACCACGCCGTCGCCGCGGGTGCAGAGGTAGTGCGCGGACTGCGCGATGAGGACTACGGTTCGCGCGGCTTCACCGTTCGCGATCCAGAGGGCAATCTCTGGAGCTTCGGCACCTACTGGGGCGAGTAGGCGCGCCTCGGCGTTCGGTCGCGGAGGGGCGATGGGCCGCGGCCGACGTGACCGTCAACGACCGCCGAGACCGGACGCCGCGATACCGCGCACGAACGCACGTTGCGCGATCGCATAGACCACCACCAACGGCAGCAGAATCACCACGGCCGCAGCCATGAGAATCGGCCATTGCGTGTGGTACTGACCCTGTAGCCGAACCAAACCCAAAGTGGCGGTGGCAATGTCGTTGCGCTGGATCATGACCAGCGGCCACAGGAAGTCGTTCCAGACGGTGATCCAGGTGAGCACACCGAGCACCATGAGCGCGGGACGGGTGTGCGGCAATAACACCCGCCAGAACACCTGCCAGGTGGTGCAGCCGTCGACGATCGCCGCCTCCTCGAGCTCGGCGGGCAGCGTCCGGAAGAACTGGCGCATCAGATAGGTGCCGAATGCGCTACCGAACAGCCCGGGCACGATCATCGCCCAGGGCGTGTCCACCCAGCCGAATGCGCGCATGAGCAGGAATTGCGGGATCACGGTCACGGTCAGCGGCACCATCAGCGTGCCGAGATAGGCCAGGAACAGCACGTCTCGTCCGCGAAATCGCAAGCGCGCGAATGCATATCCGGCCAGCGAACAGAAGAACACCTGCCCCGCCGTGACGCACAGTGCGTAGCAAGCGGTATTGGCCAGCATCCGCCCCAGCGGCAGTAGTTCGAAAACCTTCCCGTAGTTGGACCACTGCGGACGCGCGGGAATCAGTGTCGGCTCGGTGATCTCGCCATCACGCTTCAACGAACCCGACAGCGCCCACAGGATCGGCCCCAGCGCGCACCAGGCAATGCCGATCAGGGCCACGTAGATGAGAACCCCACGCACCGTTCGGCGCGCAATGGCCCGCTGCACCCGTCCATGAGCTGGCCGCGCACTGCCCGCAGCGGGCGTATTGCCGATGCGCCGCACCGGAAGCGATCGCCGCACCATCTCCGACGTACTCATAACTCCACCTCCGCCCGCCGCGCGAACCGCAACTGCAACAGCGTCAGCACCAGCAGAATCGCGAAGATCACCCACGCCAGCGCCGCCGCATACCCGACCTCGTAGAACCCGAAGGCGTTCTGGAACAGCATGATTCCGAGCAAATATGTCCCCGTCTCCGGCCCGCCGTTGCCCCCGGTCAGCGCATAGGCCTGATCAAAGGCCTGCACCGAATTGATAATTGTGATGACGAAGACGAACGACAGCGGCCCGCGAATCAGGGGCAGCGTGACCGACCAGAACCGCCGCACCGCCCCCGCCCCATCGATGCGCGCCGCCTCGTACAGTGTCTCGGGTACCCCCTGCATCGCCGCCAGCAGGATGACCGTCGCGAAAGGCACGCTCTTCCATACGGTCACGATGCTCAGCGATACCAGCGCCCAATCCGGATCGGTCAGCCATGGCAGCGGATCGATGCCGACCCAGCCGAGCATGATGTTGAGCAGCCCGTCATCGGTGGTGAAGATGAAGCGCCACACCACCGCCATCGCGACGGTCGAGGCGACCAATGGCAGGAACACAATGGTCCGAAATATCCCGATACCGGCCAACTTCCGATTGAGTACCGCCGCGACCCCCAGCCCGATCACCACCGTCGGCACCAATGTCAGCACGGTGAACACCGCGGTATTGCGCAATGCGATGAGGAACAACGGATCCGATGCGAACAACCGCCGATAGTTCGCCACCCCAACGAACCGCGGCGCACTGAACAGATCCCACGACTGCATACTCAGATACAGCGAAACCGCGAGCGGAAACAGCAAGAACACCACCACCGCGGCCACATTCGGCGCCACGAACGCCCATCCCGCCCGCTCCCGCCGCCGCGCCAGCCGCCCCCGCTCCCGCCGCACGCCGCGGCGCGGCCTTCGTGCGGTCTGTCGCAGCCATATACCGATCGATTCGCGCAGTTGTGTTGGGGTCACGGGGATTCCAGGAGGGTGTCGATATCGGCGGTCAGGGCGGCGCTGATGGAGTCGGCGGTGGCGGCGCCGCGTAGCACGCGGTTGCCGCCGCGCTCCAGCAATGCGGAAACCTTGCCCCAGACGGGAGTAACCGGTAGCGCACGCGAATTCTCCGGCCCCTCCGTGAAAACCTGGAGGTTGCGTATCTCGCGATGAGCGGCTGCGAATCCGGGTGAACCCATCGCCGATTTCAGCACGGGCACGAATAGTCCGGAGGACGCGATAATGGCCTGCCCCACCGGGCCGGTCGCGAATTTGACGAATTCCCAGGCCTGTTCGATGCGCGGACTGTCCGCGGCGATGGACAGCCCGGTGCTGCCGACATCGGTAATCGAACCCGGGCCCCCGTGCGGACCGACCGGCAGCACCGTGACATCGATGGGCAGATCATCGTGTCCGGCGAATTCGGAATACAGCCAGTGTCCGCCCATCGCCATGGCCGCCCGGCCGCGCCGGAACAGATCCGGCGCCGAAACCGACTGCTGGTCAGCGACTTTCGGCGCCACCCGATGGCGCACCGCCAGATCGGCATAGAACTGGAACCCCTCGGCAAACCGGGGATCACCGAGATCGGTCCTGGTCGGGTTCACTGACGGCGTGAACCACTCGGCCCCGTTGTTCATCCCGAAGCAGGCGGCCGAGAAGTACGGCACCCACGCATCGGCAAAGCCCCACTGCCGGGTCCGGCCGGACGGCTCGCGGTGCGTGAGCGCCTGTGTGGCATCCAGGAATTCATCGAACGACCAGGCCTCGCGCCACCGAGTCGGTGCACTGAGCCCGGCCCGGGCGAACAGCTCCCGGTTGTAGTAGAGGAATACCCCGGACCACTGCTCCGGCAGTGCGTATTGCCCACCGGCGTAGGTGAACGTGTCGTACAGCGTCGGGTAGCTGTCGGCGCGCAGTGCCGCGGCATATTCGGGCTCCCGATCGAGCAGGGTGCGCAGATCCAGCAGCACCCCGCGCTCGGCGAGTCCGGCGTAGAGCAGCTCCCACGCCATCATGACGTCCGGACATTTGCCGCCCGCGCAGTAGGTGAGCATCTGCTGCAGTGGGTCGGGCCCGGACATGATGGTGCGAATCCGGATGTCCGGGTGCCGCTTCTGGAATTCGTCGATGATCCGCAGCCGGACCCGCGCCTCCTCCGGCCTGGCCTGGAAGAAGAAGGTCAGCGCGTTGTCATCGGATGCACAGCCGGTGGCGGCGAGCAGCGGCGCGGCCAGCACCGAGCCGAGCAGCGTGCGCCTGCGCAAAACGGCCCTCCTCCAGGCGGATGTGGAGCTTGGCGGAATCGCATGGCAGCATACGTTCGGCAACACCGAGGTGACGGCCGACACACGAACAAAACTTAACGTTGTCCAAAGCCGAAGGAAAACGGCCGCGTTCGACGTCACCAATCGGATACGTTGTCACGAGTTCGAGCAGCATCCTGCGCGTTTTACAGGAGAGAAGACGGATGGCGACAATCGAATATTTGCGGACGGATCCCGATCTGCCGCCCGTCGGGGTGGTCGATCGATCGCCGATCACGCCAAGGAAGAAGGCGATCTTCGGGGCCATCGCGGTCGTCGGCGCGATCGCCTGGGCCGTCCTCGCCATCTCGCGCGGTGAGAACGTCAACGCGGTATGGATCGTGGTCGCGGCGGTCTGCACGTATGTGACCGCCTACCAGTTCTACGCCAGGCTGATCGAATACAAGATCGTCAAGCCGCGCGACGATGTGGCCACTCCCGCCGAGGCCATGGAGAACGGCACGGACTACATGCCGATGGACCGGCGGGTGCTCTTCGGGCATCACTTCGCCGCCATCGCCGGTGCCGGTCCGCTGGTCGGACCGGTTCTGGCCGCCCAGATGGGTTATCTGCCAGGCACGATCTGGATCATCGTCGGCGTGGTCCTGGCCGGTGCGGTGCAGGACTATCTCGTGCTCTGGGCCTCGTCCAAACGTCGCGGTCGCAGCCTCGGGCAGATGGCCCGCGATGAACTCGGCCCGATCGGCGGCGTCGCCGCGATCATTGCCGTACTGGTGATCATGATGATCCTGCTCGCGGTGCTCGGCATCGTTGTCGTGCAGGCGCTGGCCGCGGTAAAGGGGCCCGACGGTGCGCTGCACGGCGGCAGCCCATGGGGTGTGTTCTCCATCGGCATGACCATTCCGATCGCGCTGTTCATGGGCCTGTATCTGCGGTTCCTGCGGCCGGGCCGGGTCGGCGAGGTTTCGCTGGTCGGCTTCGTGCTGCTGCTGTTCGTGATCATCTCCGGACGCTGGGTATCCGAATCCGGTTGGGGTCGTGATCTGTTCACCCTGTCCGGCACCACCATCGCCTGGCTGCTGATCATCTACGGTTTCATCGCCTCGGTGCTGCCGGTCTGGATGCTGCTGGCACCGCGCGACTACCTGTCGACCTTCATGAAGATCGGCACCATCGGGCTGCTCGCCCTCGGCATCATATTCACCATGCCGGTGCTGAAGGCGCCAGCGGTGTCGCAGTTCGCGCACAATAGCAACGGTCCGTCCTTCGCGGGCAGTCTGTTCCCGTTCCTGTTCATCACCATCGCGTGCGGCGCGCTGTCGGGATTCCACTCCCTCGTCTCCTCCGGCACCACACCCAAACTGCTGGAGAAGCAGTCGCATGCGCGGATGATCGGCTACGGCGGCATGCTGATGGAGTCGTTCGTCGCGATCATGGCGATCATTACCGCGAGCATTATCGACCAGCACCTGTACTTCGCCATGAACGCGGGCGCCGGGCTCACCGGCGGCACCGCCGAGAAGGCCGCCGCCTACACCAATTCCCTTGGTCTGAGCGGTGATCCGATAACGGCGGGTGAACTCACCCAGACCGCCAAGGATGTCGGCGAGACCAGCATCATCTCGCGCACCGGCGGCGCGCCGACGCTGGCGATCGGCATGTCCCAGGTGATGTCGCAATTCCTCGGTGGCTCCGGGTTGAAGGCGTTCTGGTACCACTTCGCGATCATGTTCGAGGCGCTGTTCATCCTCACCACCATCGATGCGGGTACCCGCGTCGCGCGCTTCATGCTCTCGGATTCGCTCGGCAACCTCGGCGGTCCGGCGAAGAAGTTCAAGGATCCGTCGTGGCGGCCCGGCGCCTGGCTGTGCTCGGCCATTGTGGTCGCGGCCTGGGGTTCGGTCCTGCTGATGGGTGTGACCGATCCGCTGGGCGGCATCTACACGCTGTACCCGCTGTTCGGCATCTCCAACCAGCTGCTCGCCGCCATCGCGCTCACCGTTGTGCTGACCATTCTGATCAAGAAGGGCCTGGTGAAGTGGGCGTGGATTCCGGCGCTGCCGCTGATCTGGGATCTGACGGTGACGATGACCGCATCCTGGCAGAAGATCTTCTCCGCCGATCCGAAGCTCGGATACTGGAAGCAGCACAGTAACTACAGTGCCGCCCGCGATGCCGGAAAGCTGTTGGCGCCCGCCAAGAATGTCGACGATATGGACAAGATCGTGCGCAACACGTTCATCCAGGGCAGCTTGTCGGTCATCTTCGCGGTGCTGGTGTTGATCGTCGCGGTGGTCGGTGCCGTGGTGTGCTTGCGCGCCTGGCGCGCGGGCGGCGGACCGAGCACCGAATCACCGGACGAACCGTCGAAGATCTTCGCACCGCGCGGCTTCATCGCCACTGCGGAAGAGAAGGCGGTGCAGAAGGAATGGGATGCCCTGATCGAATCGGGGCAGGTCCGCGCGCCGGGCGCCGCACACGCCAAGAGCGCCGCGGCGGAACCGGCGGGGCCAGCGGCACATTGACCGCAGCAGCGCAGCCCAGTGACGGCCGGTCGCCTCGAGCGGCCGTCATTCGGCGTCTGCGGAGCGCCGGAAGTGCCGGTGCGATAAGGATTCGCGCGGTCGGATCGTGGTTCAACGCGGTCCTCGGCGGACAGGATTACCAGCGCTATGTGAGCCATCTGCAGCGCAACCATCCCGGATGTGAGATCCCGTCCGAACGCGACTACTGGCGTCGACGCCATGCCGACACCGATAACAATCCGCAGAATCGCTGCTGCTGACCCGAACCCGTGCCGGCGCGGGACTATTCGATGGTCAACCGAGTCTTGCCACCTTCGTGATCCAATAGCCAGCGTTTGACCGGTAGCCCCCAGCGGAAACCGCCGAGCGCGCCGCCGATGCGCAGGACCCGATGGCACGGCACGAACAGCGCCGCGGCATTGCGGGCGCAGGCATTCGCGGCGGCACGGGTGGCATCGGGACGGCCGGAGATCGCGGCGTATTCGGTGTAGGTGACCGGATCGCCCGCGGGGATCTTGCGCAGCACTTCCCATGCGTGCATGAGGAATTCGCCGGATCGCTGGCGCACCGCGATCGCATCGATCGCGGTCAGCTCGCCGCGGTGGTATGCGGCGATCGCCCGAGTTACCGCGCCGAGTTCGTCGCGTCGGCGCAGCTGGTCCGGACGCAGGCTCGGATGGACCAGCTGCCGCAGGTTCTCGGCATCGGCGGTCCAGCCGGAGGCCAGTACGGCGCCCTCGGCGTCGACCAATGCGGTGAACGGGCCGATCGGCGTGTCCATGGTCGCGAAATCGGTTGGCGCATTCACAATTCGGCCCTCGATTTCGCTGCGGCGACCGACTTCGTCGCGGATGACTTCGGCGGACTGGTTTTGCGACCGGCGAGCGCGGCCTTCCACAGCTGCATGGACAGATACGAGCGCCACGGCGCCCAGCGCGCGGTATCGGACAGGTCGACACCGAGCAGGGTGGCACCCTGGCGGACAACGAGATCGGTGTCGAGCAGGACATCCGGATCGGCCAGCAGCCGCATGGTCACGTAGTCGGCGGTCCACGGTCCGACGCCGTCCAGGGCCAGCAGTTCGCGGCGCAAGTCGGTGGCGGTGCGGCCCTGGTGCAGCACCAGGTCACCGGAGGCGAGGGTCGAGGCGACGCCGACAATCGAGCGGATCCGGCGCGCCGGACCGGTCAGCACATCGGCCCCGCGTTCGGCGATCGCGGCCGGAGTGGGGAACAGCCGTGCTACCGGTCCGTCGATCGGCTCGCCGAGCGCCTCGACCAGCCGGGCGGTATGGGTCGCGGCCGCGGCTACCGAGATCTGCTGTCCGATCATGGTGCGCAATAACAACTCCGGGCCATCGAGGCAGCCGGGCACCCGGATACCCGGAGTGAACTGCGGACGAGCGGTGGCGCGGCGGGCGGTGGTCGCGCCGACATTGAAGGGATGGTCGGCCGGTGCCGCACCGGCATCCGGGAGATCCCGCGCCGATGTCACGACGACATCGGTATCGGCTGGCACCACACCGAGCGCCTCATCGATGCCGACCGGGTCGGCGTCCAGATCCAGCAGGTGCCGCAGTCGCGCGACGGTCGGCGCGAGATCGCGCATATCGTGCAGGGACAGTTCGGCGCGGACATGATCGCGCTGGAAACTCAGTCGCGCTATCGCATGCCCGTGCGGGGTGCGCAGGCTGCGGGTGTAGGCGCGGTCCTCCCACAGCTCCATGCCCGGTGACACGTGTGCGGAGAGAAACCACTCCAGCCAGCCCCGGTCCAGTGGTTCCCGAAATGGCAGGCGCAGCGCCAGCGAACCGTTGGCGGCGGCCACGGCGGGATTTCCCGAGCGGGTCAACCGCTGTGCCTCGGTGCGCATGGTGGTGGGGCTGACCGCGAATACCTCGCGGACGGTGTCGTTGAACTGGCGAATGCTGGCGAATCCCGCCGCGAAGGCGATATCGGACATCGGCATATTCGTGGTCTGGATGAGCAGCCGCGCGGTGTGCGCGCGATGCGCCCTGGCCAACGCCAGCGGACCGGCGCCGAGTTCGGTGGTGAGCACCCTGGTCAACTGGCGCTGTGAATAGCCGAGGGTGGCGGCCAAGGCGGGCACGCCGCCGCGCTCGATGACGCCGTCGCCGATGAGCCGCATAGCCCGCGCGGCCAGATCGGCGCGGGTGTTCCACAGCGGCGATCCGGGTGCGGCATCGGGCAGACAGCGGCGGCAGGCCCGGTATCCGGCCTGCTGCGCGGCCGCGGCCGTCGGCAGGAACGTCACATTCGTCGGCTTCGGCGTGATCGCCGGACATGAAGGGCGGCAATAGATTCCGGTAGTCCGCACGGCGGTGAAGAACTGGCCGTCGAATCGGGAATCCCGGGTCGACACCGCCCGATAGCAGCGCTCGAAATCCAAAGCCGTGATCGTCACCCAATCCACAATGTCAGTAACCCGCACCGAGCGCTAGCGGAAATCTGCCATAAACCCCCATGGTATGCGCGTTCGGCGCCGCCGGGTAGCGACGCGGTCGGCTCAGGCGACGGTGGTGCGCAGTTGCGAGCCTGCCCGGCCACGGATGACATGCAGGCGGCTCGGGATGCGCTGGCGCATTTCATCGACATGGCTGACCAGGCCGACCACCCGCCCGCCCGCGCGGAGTTCGTCGAGGACGCCCATGACCGCGTCGAGGGTATCGGCGTCCAGACCACCGAAGCCCTCGTCGATGAAGATGGTGTCGAGGACCACGCCGCCGGATTCGGCCGCGACGGTATCGGCGAGGCCGAGGGCCAATGACAGTGCAGCCATGAAGGTTTCGCCGCCGGAGAGGGTTTTGGCGGGGCGGATGGCGCCGGTGTAGTCGTCGCGGATATCGAGGCCGAGGCCGCCGCGTCGGCCGCGTGGACCCGCCTTGTCGGAGTGTACGAATTCATAGCGCCCGCCCGACATTCGGCGCAGCCGAACCGAGCCCGCCAGCGCCACCTCCTCCAGCCGGGCGGCGAGCACATAGGAGCGCAGTGACATTCGGCGGTTGTTCTCGCCGCGCCCCGCCACCACCTCCGCGAGCCCGGCCAGTTCCTCGTGGGCGCGCTGAACCGGGGCGATACGGTCCACCGCGGCCCACAGCTGTCCGCCCAAGTCCGCCAGGAGGTTCACCCGGCGAGTTGCCTCGGCATCGGCGGCGACGGCGGTATTCAGCCGGGCCTGTGCGGCAGTCACCGCGGCTGCCAGCTCGTCGAGATCGCCGGGTTCGGTCGAGGCCGCGGCCTGGATCTCCGGTTCGGCCAGGACGGCCTCGGCATGTGCGCGGGCGCGGTCGGCGGCGACCAGTTCCGCCTCGATATCGTGCTGCCGCTGCGGGGTTCGCGATGCGGCGGTGACCACTCGGGCATAGGCGGTCAACCGGGCGACATCGTCCCGCGCTGGTGCGTCCACTTCGCCATTGACCTGCTCGACGATGAAACCCGCGCCCAGCGCGAGACTTTCGACGCGGTCGGCAATGACGGTGACTTGTTCCGCGGCGGCCGAGGCATCATTGCGGGCGTCGCGCAAGGCGGTCGCATCGCCGATCAGCGTATCGAGTCGGCCGCGGCGGCGGTCGATGATTTCATCGGCGCCCGCGGCAGCGCGCAGGCGGTCGGTGAGTTCGCTGAGACGGGCGGTCGCCGCGGCGATGCGAGTCGTGACGGTGCTGCGGCGGGTATCGGATTCGCGCAGTTCATCGTGCAGGCGGGTTTCGTCGGTGCGCAGGCGGGTCAGTTCGGCGGTGAGACTGTCCGAAAGGGCGGCGAGTTCGGCGGCGTCCTGGTAGCGGTCGGTGGCGGCGCGCAGGGCGGCGGCCAGTTCGACGCGGTCGGCATCGCCGCCGCGGGCGATGAGCGCCTCGATTTCGCGTTCCAGACCGGTAATGCGCGCCAGTACCCGGTCGCGGGCGTCCTCGGCCGCGCGTTCGCTGGCGGCGGCCGCGTCCTCGGTCTCCTTCGATACCGCCCGCTGCGTCGGGCGGGCCGGTGCGGGGTGATCGGCGGATCCGCAGACCGTGCAGGGCAGTCCGTCGGTCAATTGACCGGCGAGTTCGGCGGCCATACCGGCCAGCCTGCGCTCGCGCAGTTCGAGCACCCGTTCCTTGGCGTCGAGGTGTGCGGCGCGGGCGGATTCGAATTCGATGCGGGCGTGGTCGAGAGTTGTGTTGCGACTGGCAAGTTCGACGGCCGCCGCCGCTGCCGCTTGCAGCCGTTCGCATTCGGCGGTCAGCGCGGGCAGTGCGGCTGCGGCCTCGGTGGTTTCACGCAGCCTGGCCTCGATGGTGGCGATCGATCGGGGCAGTTGCTGACGCAGCCGGTTCAGTTTGTCCACTCGACCGGTCAGTGCGACGTCCTCGTCGCGCAGCGTTGCTAGTTCCGAGGTGAGCCGGGTCGCGGTCGTCGCGTCGGCGCTCACCTCGTCGAGCGCGCCGATCTGTGCGCTCCACCGTCTAATGGCCGCATCGACATCGGCGGCCACGGCGACGGTCGGCGCACCGTCCGGACCCGGCTCGACCGCGATCAGCTCGATGCCCGCGATATCGGCACCAGCGGGTTCGGCGAGCAGTGCGGCCAATCGTGCCGCAATGCGTTGCGCTTCGTCCGCCTTGCGCCTGGCCTGCATGACCGCGGCTCGCGCCGCATCGATCGCCTCGGCGACCGGTGCGGCGCGACGCGCAAGTTCGAGTTCGGCCTGCAGGTCGGCGCGGTGGTCGGCCGCGTCCGCGTATTCGTCGAGCCGTTCGCGGGCGACGGTCATCCGGCGGCGCAGCTCGTGCAGGCGGCGCTGTTCCTCGGCAAGGGATCTGGTGCGCGCCGATTCCTGTTGGCAGCGTTCGGCTTCCGCGGCCGTCGTGGCGAGGGCGGCACGTGCGGTCGCGAGCAGGTCCTGGGACCAGCCGACCGCCTCCAGCGGTCCGACCGATTCCGCCGCCGTCTCCCCCGCGGCCACCGCGACCTGTGCGATCAACCGATCGATGCCCTGCTTGCGCGATTCGACATCGGCGGCCGAGGCCCGCCGCTTATCGGCCAGCCACTGCTCGGCACTGCCGAATCGCTCGGTGTCGAAGAGCTTTTCGAGCAGCTTCTCCCGATCCTCGTTCTCCGCGCGCAGGAACCGCGCGAAATCCCCCTGCGGCAGCAGCACGACTTGGAAGAACTGGTCCGCGCTCATGCCGAGCAGCCGGATGATCTCGTCCCCGATATCGGACAGACGAGCCAGGTTCGCGCCGCGCCCGTCCAACCATTCCAACGTCGCGGCGGCATTCTCCTTCACCCAGCCGCTCTTGGCCCGCCTACTCGGCCGCTGGAATTCCGGCGAGCGAGTCAGCCGCACGCGGCGGCCACCCAGTGTCGCTTCCAGCACCACGCGCGGCGGCGTGTGCTCATCGGCATGATCGGAATGCAGCCGCTTACTCTCGCCGCGCGCGCCCGGCACACTGCCGTACAGCGCGAACGCGATCGCATCGAGCACCGTCGTCTTGCCCGCACCCGTCTGACCGTGCAGCAGAAACAGCCCATCCGCGCCGAGCGCGTCGAAGTCGACAACCGTGGTGTCGGCAAATGGCCCGAACGCGGTCATCTCCAGCCGGTGCAGCCTCATGCAGCGCCCAGCCTCGACCGACGGCCGCTCATGCGGACAGTTCCCCGGCCAGGGTTTCCACCGCGGCAACGACCCGTTCCGGTTCGGCGACAGCCGCGGCGAGCGCTCGTTCCAGCCAGGCCATTTCGCCTGCGGAGGGTTCGCCGCGGACATCGGCGAGGAAGCTCTGCGCTACTTCGGTATCGCGGCGGCCGTGCACGCGCTCACGGTAGCGCAATTCCGGATTGCCTTCCGGGCGTGACCATTCCACGTGCACAGCATGCGGAAACCGTTCGCGTAGTTTGCGCATGGCATCGACGGGACGGGCATAGTCGGTCAGCGTCGCCGAGACGTAGTGTTGCTCCGCCTCGGAATAGGCGGCGGCAGTGAGCAATTCGTCGAGGGTGCCGGTGAGGCGGCTCAGGCCACGCACGAGCGGAAGATCGCGGCGCTGCACCGAGCCCAGGCCGGTGGCATCCAGATCGACCAGCCATACCGCCTTGCGATGTGCGGTCTCGGCGAACGAATACGGCAGCGGGGAGCCGGAATAGCGCACCGACCCCGACAGCGTCTGCGGCGAATGCAGATGCCCGAGCGCCACATAGTCGATACCGTCGAACGCCGACAGCGGCACCGTCTCCACGCCACCTACCGAGATCGAACGCTCGGAACCGGTCGCCTCGCCACCGACCACAAAAGCATGCGCGAGCACCACCGTGCGAGTGTCCGGCCGTTCGGCGATATCGGCCCGGATCCGGCCCATCGCCGCATCCAGGATCTGCGCATGCGAACGTGCTTGTGGCACACCGAGTTCGGCGCGAGTAATCTCCGGCTCCAGATACGGGATGCCGTAAAAGGCGATCGCACCGTGCGCATCGGATAGCAGCACCGGCCGATCGGCATCGGTGACAGTGGTGCGCAGATGCAGCCCACCCGCCGCCGCGAAACTCGCCCCCGCACCGAGCCGCGTCGGTGAATCGTGATTGCCGGAAGTCGCGATGATCTGTGCCCCGGCCGCGCGAATGGCCTCGAAACCCTGGATACACACCGCGATCGCGTCGGCACTGGGAATGGACCGATCGTATACGTCCCCCGGCAGCACGACCACGTCAACGGATTCCGCGGCCACCAATTCGGCAATGGCGGCGAGCACGGCGGCCTGATCCGCGAGCAGATCGACTCCATGGAATGTGCGCCCGATGTGCCAGTCCGAGGTGTGCAGCATCCGCATGCCGCGAAACCGTAGGCGATGGCACCGACAGACTTCAATTGCCGCACCCGCCGTGTCGTATTCCGGCACTTCCATACGGCGTGTTCGCTGTGTCTGATTTGCCGCGCCTGCGGCGCGGCGTGTTCGCGGCCCCGAATATTCAGCATCGCGTAGCGATTCGATGAGGGGTGGTGGTCGGGCGACGGGTGGGCCTCGCGTCCGAGCCGTCTAGACTCGTGACTTCGTCGCATGCGCTTCGACGACTGGGCTGAGTGCGATGGCCGAGCCTTCGGCTCGGACGCGAGACGGGCCGCGAACGGTCGCTCGTAAGACTCGCTCGGTCGTGGTCAACTGAACAGGAACCCGACCTTGCAACAGAGCGGGCAATCAGTGTTGCTGCGCCAGTCCAACGACCGACCACGCGGTACGAAACCGCGGCTCGCGGCCGTTCTCCGACGCGCTGCTGCCCGATAGCTCGCGGTTTCGAACTTGTCGGTGCCATGCGGCACTATCTGCGCTATGACCGCACCGATGCTCGTCGCACTGATGCTGGTGTTCGCCGCGGGGGCAGGGCTGGGCTGGCTCGGACATGCCGCGCGCGCCGGGCAGCGGGCAACCGCCGCGGAGGCGAGACTCGCCGCGGCCACCGATCACGAGCGGTTGCTACGACAGTCGCTCACCGTGGCGAATGAGGATGCGGCACGCCGACATTCGCACGCCATCGGCGCCATGATCGACCCGCTGCGCGAGGCCGTCGGCGCGCTGAACCAGCACATCCAGCAGGTCGAGCACCATCGCATCAACGCCTATTCGAGTCTGCGCGAACAGGTCGCGGGCATGCAGCGCACCTCACATCAGCTCACCAGTCAGACCGGTCAGCTGGTCGCCGCGCTGCGCGCGCCGCAGGTGCGCGGGCGCTGGGGCGAGATCCAGTTGGAGCGCGTGGTGGAACTGGCGGGGATGACCAGGCACTGCGATTTCGACACCCAGGTGACCAGGGCCGCGCGCAGCGACGGCGGCACCGAGCGACCCGGCATGGTGCGGCCGGACCTTGTGGTCAGGCTGGCGGGCGGCAGGCAGATCGTGGTGGACGCCAAGGTGCCGTTCACCGCCTATCTCGACGCCACCATGGCCGATGATCCGGACGAGCGCGCCGAACTGCTCGGCCGCCATGCCAAACATCTGCGTGCCCATATCGATCAGCTGGCCGATAAGGCATATTGGCTGGCCTTCGATCCAGCACCGGAGTTCGTGGTGCTGTTCGTGCCGGGCGATCCATTCCTCGACGCCGCATTGACGACCGACTCCGCACTACTCGAGCACGCCTTCGGCCGCAATGTGATCCTCGCTACTCCGACGACTCTGATCGCATTGCTGCGCACGGTTGCCTTCGGCTGGCGACAGGAGGCACTGTCCCGCGATATGGCAACCGTTCAGCAATTGGGCCGCGAACTCTACAACCGGCTCGGCATGACCGGTCGACATCTGGACCGGCTCGGTGCGCAACTCGGCAAGGCCGTAGACGCTTTCAACTACACCGTCGCGTCGGTGGAATCGCGGGTAATGGTCACCGCGCGCAAACTCCACGACCTGGAAATAGCCGAACAGGAAGTGCCAGCAATCCAGCGCGTCGATTCGTGGCCGAGGGCGGTCGGCTTCGCCGACGCCGACGATCAGCCCGGGTGACCGCCGTGCCGTAACACCCCCCGACGCGGCGGCAGTTAGTGTTCATAGTGTGGCTGCTTCCCAACGTGTGCGAACCCGGGTGCCCGCGCCGCATCGTTCGATCCTGCCCTCGGTGCCGGGAATCCCGGCCGGGGCAGCGGTCGGGATCGCGGTGGCGTGCACGTTTCTGGGGTTCCTGATCGATGCCCGCGGCGAGAATAACGAGCTGACCGCGACGTTCAACACGTTGTACGTCCTGGGCTGCGTCGCGGCGGTGCTCGCCGTCCGCTACCGCGGCGTCTTCACGACGATGGTGCTGCCGCCGCTACTGCTGTTCATCGCGGTGCCGCTGGCCTATCAGCAGCTGACCGGCCACGCCTCTACCGGACTCAAGGACATCCTGCTGAATCTGGCGATCCCATTGGTGAACCGGTTCCCGGTAATGGCGCTGGCCACTGTGCTGGTGCTGGCGATCGGTGCGGGCCGGATCCTGCTACACCGGCGCGGCGAGGCCACCGAGCGCGCCGACGAGCCCCGCAGGGGCACCAGTTGGGGCCGCAGCAATGCGCCGAAGCGTGCGCGGTCCGAACGCACCGAGGGCGGCTCACTGGCCGATGCCGCGCGCCGCCGGACCCGCCGCCCGCAGGTCGATCCGGCCGATCTCGATACCGATCTGCATCTGCCGCGGCCGAATCGGCGCGCGAATTCGGAGGTGGCGGATACGCCGCCGCGCGTCGGCGGCACCCCGAAGAGCGGCCGGGGTGAGGAACGCCCGGCCCGCGAGCGCCGACCGGATACCACCCGCGCCGCCCGACCGGCAGCGCCCCGGGGCGAAGGCGATTCGAACCGAGCCGCCCGACCGGCAGCGGCATCCACTCGGGCAGAGGGAGATTCGAACCGGGCCGGCACGGCACGACGGCGCGGCGAGGCACCGCCGCCGCATCCGCAGCCCAATGTCCGCTACCGCGAACGCGATTCGAGCCGGACCGAGCGACGGCGGCCGGAAAACCTCTAGCCGGATTGCCGCTGGCTCAGCTCAGCGACGCGAGGTGCGCAATTCCCTTGGCAGCGCGAAAACAAGCGTCTCGTTGGCCGTTGTGACCGGCTGCACATCCCCGAATCCGTGCTCGGCCAGCAGATCCAGCACACCGCGCACCAGGATGTCGGGCACCGACGCACCGGAGGTGATGCCGATCGTGCGCACCCCGTCCAGCCACGCCAGATCCACCTCGCGGGCGAAGTCGACCAGGTGGGCGGCCTTGGCGCCCGCACCGAGCGCGACCTCGACCAGCCGCACCGAATTGGACGAGTTGCGCGAGCCGACCACGATCACCAGATCGCATTCCGGTGCCATCGCCTTCACCGCGACCTGACGGTTCGAGGTGGCGTAGCAGATGTCATCGCTCGGCGGATCCTGCAGCGCCGGAAACCGCTCGCGCAGCCGCTGCACCGTCTCCATGGTCTCGTCCACGCTGAGCGTGGTCTGTGAGAGCCAGATCACCTTGGACTCGTCGCGCACGGTGACGCGGGCGACCGAATCGGGACCGTCGACGAGTTGCACATGGTCGGGCGCCTCCCCCGCGGTGCCCTCGACCTCCTCGTGCCCCTCGTGGCCGATCAGCAGAATGTCGTAGTCGTCGCGGGCGAAGCGCTTGGCCTCCTGATGCACCTTGGTCACCAGCGGGCAGGTCGCGTCGATGGTGCGCAGATTGCGCGCGGCTGCAGACTCGTGCACCGCAGGTGAGACACCATGCGCGGAGAAGACGACCAGCGCGCCCTCGGGCACCTCATCGGTTTCATCGACGAAGATCACGCCGCGCTCGCGCAGCGTCTCCACCACGTGGCGGTTGTGCACGATCTCCTTGCGCACGTAGATCGGCGCACCGTGCTTCTCCAGCGCCTTCTCCACCGTCTCCACCGCGCGATCCACACCGGCGCAGTACCCGCGCGGCTCGGCTAGCAGCACACGCTTGCCACCGTCGGCATCGGCGGATCCGGAACCGGCCGAGCGGGCGATTCCGACGTTCAATGGGATGGCCGAAGACATGTCCCTCAGCTTACGTGCGGCCGGCGAATGCCGGACGGCCGGTCACCGCCTCGTTCAGGTCATTCTCGACACACTCCGGATAGATTGTGTGTCTGTGACACCAGTGCTTTGCATAACATCCCGTATCGGGCAGGCTAGGAGCATGTTTCGACCACCGTTCCTGGCCCGGGTCGCTGCCGGAGCCGCCGTATACGCCATCGAAGAAACGCGTCGGTTACCCACTGCCGCAATGAATTTCCCGATCACCGCGATCAGCCAGATGCTGCAGACCACCATGCACGTCCAGCAGTTCGTGACCAGCCTCGCCCTCAAGGGCGACGGCGTCTTCGACCGTCTCACCAACTCCTCGGTCGAGCAGCCCGAGTGGGCCACCTTCGACGAAGACACAGAGCCCGAGTTCACCGCCGCCGCGCGCGAAAGCCGCTTCGACCTGTACGCCCCCGAAGCCGAATTCGCCCCGCACGACACCCTGACCGCCGAGGCCGCCGCCCGCGCCGGTGAGAGCAATGGTCACGTCGCCCCGATCCAGACCATCGCCGAGCCGGAGACCGAGGTCGCGGCCCCAGCGGCCGCCGAGGCAGCCGAGCCCGAGCCCGAGGTAGTCGAGCCCGAGATAGTCGAGCCCGAGGTCGCCACCCGGTACGACTACGCCAATATGACCCTGGCCCAGTTGCGCGCCCGGCTGCGCATGCTGACCGTCGAGGACCTGACCGCCCTGCTCGACTACGAGCAGCGCACCCGCGCCAGGGCGCCGTTCGTGACCATGCTGACGAATCGGATCGCCACCGTGCGGGCCCAGTGAATTCGACATCGCGCAGCGATTCGCCGGGTGGGGGCGAACCCGCCGCCGCAGAGTCGACGGTTGGCCGGGAATCCTCCGGCCAGCCGCTGCGTGTTTCCCCGGCCGCATGACACAGGACGGCTCCCCATTGACCGCATCCCCTGCCAATTCCGCCGAGCACCCGATGCCGGTGCGCTCGGTATCGATCAAGGTCGCGCAATGGATCGATCGGCTCGGCAGCATCTGGGTGGAGGGGCAGATCACCCAGATCAATCTGCGGCCGGGCACCAGCACCGCATTCCTGGTATTGCGCGATACCTCGGCCGATATGTCGCTGTCGGTGACCTGTCATCCGGACCTCATCCGCCGATCCGCGGTACCGCTGCAGGAAGGCAGCCGGGTGGTGGTCTACGGCAAACTCGCGTTCTTCACCGGTCGCGGCACGATTTCGTTGCGCGCCATGGAGATTCGCCCGGTCGGCATCGGTGAACTGCTGGCCCGCATCGAACGGTTGAAGGCACTGCTCGCCGCGGAGGGACTATTCGATCCCCGGCTGAAGCGGCCGATCCCGTTCCTGCCCAAGACAATCGGCCTGATCACCGGTCGGGCGAGCGCCGCCGAGCGCGATGTCCTGAGCGTGGCCCGAAACCGCTGGCCCGCAGTACGTTTCGAAATTCGCAATACCGCCGTACAGGGCCCGACCGCGGTGCCGCAGATGCTGGAGGCGCTGGCCGAACTCGATCGCGATCCGGCGGTCGAGGTCATCGTGCTCGCCCGCGGCGGCGGCAGTGTCGAGGATCTGCTGCCGTTCTCCGATGAGGCGCTGTGCCGCGCGATCGTCGCGGCGACCACCCCGATCGTCAGCGCGATCGGTCACGAACCCGATAACCCGCTCTGCGATCTCGTCGCCGATCTGCGTGCCGCCACCCCCACCGATGCCGCCAAGCGCATCGTGCCCGACGCGGCCGCCGAACTGGCCGGGGTCCGCGATATGCGCGCCCGTGCCGCCGCGGCGCTGCGCGGCTGGGTCGACCGCGAGACCAGGGCATTGGCGCAGCTGCGTTCCCGGCCGGTGCTCGCCGACCCGCTGCGCGAACTGGACCGCCGCTATGACGAGATCGAGCGCCTGCGCTCGGCCGCCCGCCGCACCGCCGAGCAGCTGATCCGCACCGAAACCACCGCCACCCGCCATCTGCGCGAAAAACTCACCGCGGTGGGACCGGCCGCCACGCTGGCCCGTGGCTACGCTGTCGTGCAGCACGTCACCGGTAAGGAACGGCATGTGGTCCGGTCCATCGAGGACGCGCCCGCGGGCAGTCAGCTGCGCATCCGGGTCGCCGACGGCGCGATCACCGCCGCCGCGCTCGGCACTCGAGCGTTGGGCAACCCCGCACTCGCACCGAACAACACCGACACAGGGAGGAACTGACCTTGGCCGACTCCGGCAAGGACGACGAGCTGGCCGAGATCTCCACCTTCGGCTACGAACGCGCCCGCGACGAACTGGTCAACGTCGTGAAAATGCTCGAACAGGGCGGCCTCGACCTGGACGACTCGCTGGCACTGTGGGAGCGCGGCGAAGCACTGGCGACCCGCTGTGAGGAACATCTCGCGGGTGCGCGCCAGCGCGTCGAGAATGCGCTGTCCCGCACCGATCTCGAAGCCGACGAATGACCATCCGCCGCGCCACCCCCGATATCCGCACCGCCGATATGGCGGCCAGCCGCGAGTTCTACCAGCGGCTCGGCTTCGAAGAGGTGATGGATCTCGGCTGGGTGGTGACGATGGCGTCCCCGGCCAACCCGACCGCCCAGGTGCTGCTCGTCGGCTCCGAAGCCGAACAGCCGCAACCGGATATGAGCGTCGAGGTCGAAGATGTGGACGCCGTACACGCGGCCATGGTCACGGCGGGCGCGGAAATCGTCTATCCGCTCCGCGATGAGCAGTGGGGTGTGCGCCGGTTCTTCGTGCGCGATCCCAGCGGGACGATTGTCAACGTGGTCAGCCACCGCTGAGTGGCGCGCTACTTCTGTAGCGGCTGGGCGGCGGTGACGGCGGCGGCCAGGGTGGTGAAGGCGGCATGATTGCCCGCGCCGGTGATGAGCACCCTGGACCGGCCGAAATCACCGATCCAAGCCGTCTCGGAGCCTTGTTCGGCGTACACCACCCACTTCTGGTCACCGACCTGTTCGGTGCCGGTGCCGTAGCGGGAACCGAGGACGAAGCGGGACAGCGCTTCCTCAGTCGCGCTGCTCTGGCTCATCCGCATGTAGGTGCCCTGCGGTGTGATATAGCCAACTGTGCTGACCGGACCACCGCCACTGGTGGTGATGGTGTCGCGACTGCCGGAGTTGGGCGTCCAGCCCTCGGGCAGGCTCGGATTGCGGATCGGGAACGGCATCGACTTCGCGTCCACCGACAGCGCCGCGTTCACATCGAAGTGCGGTATCTGACCCTGGGTCGGCCCCTTCGCGGCGAAGCTGCACTGACTGGCGAGCCCGGCGAAGACCACGGCGATCAGCACCAACGGGATCAGTGACCAGAACAGATCCCGGTAGTCGTTGAGGATGCGCGGCTTTTGGTACGACACGCTCCCAGTATCCACGCTCGACCTGGCACCCGAACGAGAGGTGCTCCGTGATCTGGAGCTGACCATTTCGAGCGACCGGCAAGCAATCGCTACGGACCTTTTCGAGCGACCTGCAAGCAATCGCTACGGGCAGTACCTGATCGCGAACGGTCGCGCTTCTGAGACAATCAGCAGTAGCAACGACCGTAGGAGGCACACCGTAATGACGGCATCTTCGCCCGCACCCAGCCGCCGCGAGGCGCCGGACCGCAACCTCGCGCTCGAACTGGTCCGGGTCACCGAGGCCGGTGCGATGGCCGCGGGCCGCTGGGTCGGCCGCGGCGATAAGGAGGGCGGCGACGGTGCGGCCGTCGACGCCATGCGGCAGCTGGTCAGCTCGGTTTCCATGCGCGGCATCGTGGTCATCGGTGAGGGCGAGAAGGACGAAGCGCCCATGCTCTACAACGGTGAACTGGTCGGCGACGGCACCGGTCCCGAGGTCGACTTCGCGGTCGACCCGATCGACGGCACCACGCTGATGTCGAAGGGTTCGCCGGGCGCCATCGCGGTGCTCGCGGTCGCCGAGCGCGGTGCGATGTTCGATCCGTCCGCGGTGTTCTACATGCACAAGATCGCGGTCGGCCCCGATGCCGCGGGTGTGATCGATATCTCCGTGCCGATCGCCGAGAACATCGCCCGGGTCGCCAAGGCCAAGAACGTCTCGAAATCCGATCTCACCGTCTGCATCCTGGACCGGCCCCGGCATGCCGAGCTGATCCAGCAGGTGCGCGATGCGGGCGCCCGCATCCGGCTGATCTCCGACGGTGACGTCGCTGGCGCCATCGCCTGCGCCCGACCGGATTCCGGCACCGACATCCTGGTCGGCATCGGCGGCACCCCCGAGGGCATCATCGCCGCCGCTGCAATGCGCTGTATGGGCGGCGACCTGCAGGGCATGCTCGCCCCGAAGGACGATGAAGAGCGGCAGAAGGCGATCGACGCGGGCCACGACCTGAGCCGCGTACTCACCACCGAGGATCTGGTCGCGGGCGATAACGTCTTCTTCTGCGCCACCGGCGTCACCGACGGCGACCTACTACGCGGTGTGCGCTACTACGGCGGCGGCGCGTCGACGCAGTCGATCGTCATGCGCTCCAAGTCCGGCACGGTCCGCATGATCGACGCCTACCACCGCCTCACCAAGCTCCGCGAGTACTCCTCCGTCGATTTCATCGGCGACGAGCACGCGGTGCCGCCGCTCCCCTGAGCGAGATCCCCGACCGGTCGAGCCCGATCCGAACGATTCGGATCGGGCTCGACCCATCTCGCGCGCATGTTCGCTCCCGCCGACTTCCGATCCCGAATCGAGAAGCACCCGGCTTCACACATCGGGCGCTTCGGCACAGATTCCGTCAGGAGCTGCGGATACGGCTCTCGAGAAATAGCGCATCCAGACCTGACATCGATCGAATTGCCCGGCCACGACACGATGCCGGTGACGCCGCACCAGCTCGACGGCGCCGACCGCGCACAGGAATGGCAGCGCATCATCGCCGCCCAACCTCGCTACGCGAAGTACCAGCGCAAATCCGATAAGGAATACCCGCCGATCCGGCTCACGCCGCACTGACTACGCGACGAGGGTGAGGTGCTCGGCATCGACATTGTCGGGCCCGCCCGCGCGCGTCAGCAGGCGGGCAATGGCCTCGGCGACCTGGGTCGGCTGCTCGAGAATCACCGAATGACCGGCGCCGTCGACCAGCACGCAATCCGAGTACACGACGGCAGCCGCCATTGCGACGGAATGCGACGGCGGCGTCATCAGGTCGGCGCTGCCGCACAGCACCAAGGTCGGGATATTCGAGAGCACCGCGAGCGCGTCGGTTTGGTCGTAGGTCATGAAGGCGCTCAAGAAGCTCGCCATCGTCATGATCGGCGTCGAGTTGTGCATCGCGTTGGCCAGGTTCAGCACCCGGCGGCTGACCTTGCGATCGCCGAATTCGGCGGAATGGATGATCGGAGCGAAAACCTTGCAGGCCATGAGCTTCGCGTGCTGCATCAGGCCGGGAGCAGATCGGACGGCGGCCTGGAATGCCGAGACGGCCGGGGTGCGCAGCAGGCGGCCGAATCCGGCGTCGGCGAGTCCGCTGGCCGCTGTCGCGATGAGTGCGACACCGACGATGCGCGTGCCGATCTCGTGCGGGTGCTGGCTGGCATAGGTCAGTACGGTCATGCCACCCATCGAGTGACCGACGAGAACGACCGGACCGGTGGGGGCGACAGCGTCGAGGACGTCGCGCAGGTCGTAGCCGAGCTGCTCGAGGCTGTAGGTCTGTCGTGACGCCGCGGCGGAGTCGCCGTGGCCGCGGTGGTCGTAGCAAACGACCCGGGCGCCGACGTACCGGCGCAGCAGGGCGTCGCGGACGTAGGTCCATGACGCGGTGCTCAGGCAATGTCCGTGCAGCAGGACGACGGTGAGGTCGGCATTTCGCGGGCCGTATTCACGAACCGCCAGTGCCACACCGTCTTTGGTCGAGACCGTGGCACGACGTTCCGCCGGGTGGGCGATTGTGCTCGAGTGCGACATCGGAGGCTCCAGATCGGCATGCGGTGACCTGTCCAACTTTCCGCCGGATTCGCCGCCGGTATCAGGCCCCCGAGTGCTGGGGTCGGTTCCCCAAGGTGGAGCAGATCACCACCAAGGTGACAGCCCGCTATGACGTCTCTGTGGCGGTCGCCCATGAGCCGCCGCTGGGCGGTCAGCGGCTATCGCCCCGATGTCGCCGCACTCGCCGCTGCGCCCACCCGCATCGTCATCGCCGTCGGCGAGGAGTCCGCGGGCACCTTCACCGCACGCACCTCCGAGGCGGCCGCCGCACTGCGCGGCCAGCAGGCAACGGTATTCCCAGCCACCACGGCGGCTTCCTCGGCGGCGAGTACGGCTACCCCGGCCAGCCCGAGGCCTTCGCCCGCAAACTCCGCGAGGTCCTCGAAGGCTGACGAGTATTCCCGGCGCGGCCCGGCGCGCGGTGTGCGAATCGCCTCAAGTGTGGCAACCCCGCGCGGGTCGTCTCGGGCATAGGGTCGAAATCATGACGACCGAGGAGACGCAGTACCGCATCGAACACGACACCATGGGCGAAGTTCGGGTACCCCTGCACGCGTTGTGGCGGGCGCAGACCCAGCGCGCGGTGGAGAACTTTCCGATCAGCGGGCGCGGCCTGGAGCGGGCCCAGATCCGGGCGCTGGGTCTGCTCAAGGCCGCGTGTGCACAGGTGAACAGGGACCTCGGACTGCTCGATCCGGCGAAGGCGGATGCCATCATCGCCGCCGCGAACGAGATCGCCGATGGCCTGCACGATGACCAGTTCCCGATCGATGTCTTCCAGACCGGCTCCGGCACCAGCTCGAATATGAACGCCAATGAGGTGATCGCCTCGATTGCGAAGGCGAACGGCGTGACCGTGCACCCGAACGACGACGTGAACATGTCGCAGTCGTCCAATGACACCTTCCCCACCGCAACACATCTGGCCGCCACCGAGGCCGCGATCAAGGATCTGATCCCCGCGCTGGATCACCTGCGGCTGGCACTGCTGGACAAGTCGACCGAATGGCGCACCGTGGTGAAGTCCGGCCGCACCCACCTGATGGACGCGGTGCCGGTGACCCTCGGCCAGGAGTTCGGCGGCTACACCCGCCAGGTCGCGGCGGGCATCGAGCGCATCATGGCGACGCTGCCCCGACTCGGCGAACTGCCGATCGGCGGCACTGCGGTCGGTACGGGTCTGAACGCGCCGGCTGGCTTCGGCTCGAAGGTCGTTGCCGAACTGGTGCGGTCGACCGAAATCGACGCCCTATCGGAGGCGACCGATCACTTCGAGGCGCAGGCCGCCCGTGACGGTCTGGTCGAGGCGTCCGGTGCGCTGCGCACCATTGCGGTGAGCCTCACCAAGATCGCCAATGACATTCGCTGGATGGGATCGGGCCCGCTGACCGGTCTCGGCGAACTGCGGCTGCCCGATCTGCAGCCGGGCAGTTCGATCATGCCCGGCAAGGTGAATCCGGTACTGCCGGAAGCGGTTACGCAGGTGGCCGCGCAGGTGATCGGCAATGACGCGGCCATCGCGTTCTCGGGTGCGAGCGGCGCGTTCGAGTTGAACGTCTATATCCCGGTCATGGCACGCAATCTGCTGGAGTCGATTCGGCTGCTCGCCAATGTTTCGCGATTGTTCGCCGATAAGTGCGTTCGTGGCCTGATCGCCAATGAGGATCATCTGCGCACCCTCGCGGAATCGTCACCGTCCATCGTGACGCCACTGAATTCCGCGATCGGTTACGAAGAAGCCGCCGCGGTCGCCAAGGAGGCTTTGAAGGACAAGAAGACCATTCGCCAGACCGTGATCGATCGTGGTCTGCTGGACGAGAAGCTGACGGTTGAAGAACTCGACCGCCGACTGGATGTGCTGTCGATGGCGAAGGTCGACAACGGGGAGTAAGCAAATGTGCGGGTATGGCCGCTGTGGCCATACCCGCACAAGTGGTCGATCCGCGAACCAGGTCAGCGATCAGAACCGCAGATGTTCGAGTTCCGCGCGCGCCTTCTCACCCACTTCACCGAGGTCGGCCCGGGTGAAGAACTCCCAGCGCTGCAGCAGCGGCGCGAAAACCAACTCGCTCTCCTTGGCGGGGTCATAGATGCCCGCCTCGGCGAGTACGTCGTCGCTGCTGCGCCCGTCGGCCAGCGTCACCGATGGCACGTGGAAGTTCGCCACACTGTCGGCAATGGCCCGCATCGTCTGATCCGGCGCGATGCCGAACGCCGCCGTGATCAATTCGGCGAAGAACACCGACTGCAGCTCATCGTCGCGCGCGATGCGCTCGGCCATGGCGGTGACCATCTTGTTCTCCCCGAGCGCCGCGGTGTTGCGATGCCGGATGGCGGCGGCGGCTTCCTCGAACGCGCAGGTAGCGAGCACATCGAGCAGGTGCAGCGGGGGACGCCGGAACCCCTTGGTCATATGTTCCATCCGCAACCGCTCCAACTCCACCGGGTCGACCGACCGGGTGACCATGAGGTAGTTGCGGATCATGATCTCGTGCCGGTTCTCCTCGGCCGTCCACCGGCCGACCCAGCGCCACCACGATCCGATGCGCAGATATTTGCCGATCTCGCGATGGTACGAGGGCAGGTTGTCGGCGATGAGCACACTGACCGTCAGCGCCAGCTTGGCGGTCTCGCTCAGTGTGGATTGCTCCGGCTCCCAATCGATTCCGCCGAGAAAGCCGAAATTGCGGCCGTCGTCCCACGGGACGTAGTCGTGCGGCTGCCAGCCGTCGGCGGCGGCGATATGGCGGCGCAGATTCAGCTCCACCTCATCGGCGAGGGACGCGAGTAGTTCGCGATCGGTCAAGAGAGTTTGCACTAACACAACCTAGCGGCTGGGCCCGGCGATGCGGGGATCTACGAGTAGGAATCGGTATCGGCGTCCGAGCGTACAAGCGCTGGCCCTTTCGGGCGAGCCCCCGCATTTCCAGTGGTGAAACGCCAGTGCCCGGACGCCGTGCCGGATCAGGACTTCGGTGTGACGGTGGTATTGCCGTCCACCCAGGTGATGGTGCCGCTGACAAAATCGCTCTGCTTGCCGCCGGGGATATCCTTCTCATCGCTGGTCGGGTAGCCGAGCGTGCCGTCGGGGCCGCCGTTGTCCTCCCACGCCTTGCGGATTTCGCCCCAGACGATGTGCGCGCCGGTGTCCTTGCCCCAGACGATCGCGCCGCCGGTGAAGTCCTGCCACCTGCCGTCGTTCGGGCCGTCCTCCTGCGCCTTCAGCGGAGCGCCGAGCGGACCGGTCGGGCCGCCGGACTGTACGTACTTGTCGAAGATCATGCCGGTGACCGCGATGTCGCCGCCCTGGGTCGCGATCTTCGTTTCGCCCGCGGCGCCGGACATATGCTCCTCGCCGTGGCCGACGGCCGCCGAGGTGGTCGTCATGGACGCGGCGGCGTTCTTGTCCTTGTCGTCGTCCTTGCTGCAGCCAGCGGCCAGCAGCAGTGCCGCCGCCGCGGTGACCGCGGTGAATCCAGCCGTTCGTCGAGCGAAGTGGTGCATTTCCATCCTCTCGAAAGTGGCGCGCGATGCCACCGCGGACGCGGTGACACCGCGCGTAGCCTAGGCCGATGTCCGGCAACGGCCCGGCGAATCCGTATGAGACTCGCCGGGCCGGTGCCGAACAGGTTATCGCGCGAATATTACCCGCACGATTGTGAGGTGAAACACACGCTGCGCATTTGCCCTGCGCCGCTTTGAGTTCGGGCCGCTATTGGTTCGGGCCGTAGGAGCTCGGGCCGTACTCCTCCAACATCTCGGTCACCAGTGCCGCGATCGGCGACCGTTCGCTACGGGTCAGCGTGATGTGCGCGAAAAGCGGGTGCCCCTTGAGCTTTTCGATCACCGCGGCGACACCGTCGTGCCGACCGACCCGCAGGTTGTCGCGCTGGGCCACATCGTGGGTGAGCACGACCCGCGATCCGGTGCCGAGTCGGCTCAGCACCGTCAGCAGCACATTGCGTTCCAGCGACTGCGCCTCGTCCACGATCACGAATGAATCGTGCAGCGAGCGACCGCGAATGTGGGTGAGCGGCAAGACTTCCAACATATCGCGGCTGAGCACCTCCTCCATCACCTCGCGACTGGCCAACCCGTCGAGCGTGTCGAAGACGGCCTGTGCCCATGGGCCCATCTTCTCGCTCTCCGATCCCGGCAGATAGCCGAGATCCTGCCCACCGACCGCATACAGCGGACGGAACACCACCACCTTGCGCTGCGTGCGGCGCTCGAGCACCGCCTCCAATCCCGCGGTCAACGCCAGCGCCGACTTGCCGGTACCGGCCCGGCCGCCGAGCGAGACGATGCCGACGCTCTCGTCCAATAGCAGATCCAGGGCGATGCGCTGTTCGGCCGAGCGGCCGTGCAGTCCGAACGCCTCGCGCTCGCGCACCAGCTGCACCCGCTTGTCCGGCGTGATCCGGCCGAGCGCGCTGGAACTGGAGCCGAGCAACCGGATCCCGGTGTGGCACGGCAGTTCCCGCGCCTCGTCCAGATCGATCATGCTTTCGGCGTAGAGCTGATCGATCTGGGATTTGGAGATATCGATCTCCACCATTCCGGCCCAGCCGGAGGTCACCACGTCCTGGGCGTGGTACTCGTCGGCGTGCAAACCCACCGCACTCGCCTTGACGCGCAAGGGAATGTCCTTGGACACGAGCACTACCTCGCGGCCCTCGGCCGCCAGATTGAGCGCACAGGCCAGGATGCGGGAGTCATTGGTGTCGGTGCGGAATCCGACCGGAAGTACCGCGGGATCGGTGTGATTGAGTTCCACCTGCAGCGTTCCGCCCTCGGTGCCGATCGGCACCTGCTGATCCAGCCTGCCGTGCTGCAGACGAAGATCATCGAGGTTGCGCAGGGCCTCCCGCGCGAACCAACCCAGTTCGTGATGGTGGCGCTTGCCTTCGAGTTCGCTGATCACGACCAGCGGTAATACGACGTCGTGTTCGCCGAACCTGGTAAAAGCCCAGGGATCGGACAGCAGAACCGAGGTGTCGATGACGAAGGACTTGGCACCGGTTTTCTGGGAATGCGAGGGGCGGGCCCCCTTCGCGGCGGCTTCGCCATTCGCGGAGCTGGAGTGCGCCGAGGGAGCGGGAACGGAGCGTGCAGCAGTCACGGTGGGCTCCTTTGTGTTCGCGCGGCACCCGCACGAACGATCTCGCTGGACCGGTCCGTCCCGATGGGATCCGACTTGCGTCAGATGCCCAGAGGGCCGGGTGCCGGCCCTCTCGTACTGAATAGCTCAGTCACGGTTCAGGACCTCCCGTGCGAGCCACACCGACGCGGCCCGCACCACCGACGCTACCGCCGACTGCCCGGTCTCCGCTCGGGCACAGGTAGGCGTGTCCGTGAATTTGTCGTTAACCCCTTATTGGTGCAGCGGATAGAGTCGCAGGTATGGCCGGTAATGAGGAGTTGGAGAAGCTGTCGTCCAAGGAGCTGCACGACCGGGCGGTCCGGCTCGCGGTGCGGCGCGCGGACATCAAATACCTGTGGCGGCTGCTGAAATCGATCCCGGCCGCCGAGGCCGCCGCGGGCGATCTCGGCGAGAGCGAGGCCGATATCAAGTACGTCGTCCCGATGATCGATGACTACATCCACGCGGGCGACGGCAGGATCGCCGAGGTGCTGCGGCCGTACTACCTCGACTACCTGGCCGAGCACTCCTGACCGGGGCGAGTCGACTGCGCGCTTCGGGCAGCCGCCATTCGACTCGCCGCAACACTGGCGTCAGCGGTTGGGCAGCGCGGCGCGGACCAGTCCGACGACGGTTCCGCGCAGGAAGTTCTCCCAGCTGAAGTGGTCGTGCCACAGGAGGATTCGGCCATCGTGCAGTTCGAAGGTGCCGCAGACCCAGAACGCGATCCGCAGCGGCCCGACGCGCAGGATATCGGTGCGGTCGGTCAGCACGATGTCACCGTCGGTGGCGATGTGATGTATCTCGGCCGCGAAGCCGATGGTGTCGCGGTTCAGGCCGCGCAGAATTCGGCGCGTGAGGCCGCCGCCGACGGTCGGCAGCGAGGTGTTCTTCCAGATGACGTGGGGGTGCAGCAGGTCGAGCGCCTCCTCGACAGCGCCGAGTTCCAGCGCGGCGAAGAACTCCCGCACGGTGGTGATCGCGTCCTGTTCCAGCTCGAGTTCTTCGGTCATATTCCGAGCGTAGGCCGCCGCCGCATCGCTCGACAGTGCTCACCGCAGCTCACCGCGATTCGCGGCGGCGCTGCTCGATGAGCACGGCCAGGCCGTCGAGCACACGGGCGATACCGAAATTCAAGGCGTCGTTGGGGCCCCCGGCGTAGGGCGCCGCGGATGTCGCGGACGCCTCCTCGGCGAAGGCCGCGACGACCTCGGGATAGCGGTCGCCCGCCGCGGTCATCATCTCGGCGAACTGCGCGTTGAACTGCACCGTGGCATCGCCGCCGGTTGAGTTGACCTGCTGGGCCAGGCTGCGGACGTGCCCATTGAGCAGCACGATGGTGTCCAGTCGCTCGGATCCGTTCAGCCCGCTGTCCTTGAGCGCCACCAGCGCGGCCTCGGTCCAGCCCATCTCATTGGGCCCGATGGGACGCAGTCCGGTGGTGAGTTCGATCGCCCAGGGATGGGCGGTGTAGCGCTCGAAAATCGTCCGGGCCCAGCGGCGCAGTGCACCACGCCACGGTTCTTCGGTCGAATCCGCCTGCGCCGCGGCCATATCCGGCGGGGCCCCCATGGCGGTGTCGAACATCAGCGCGGTGAGCTGCTCCTTGCCGGGGACATAGCGGTACAGCGACATCTTGGTGAAGCC
The DNA here is from genome assembly GCF_053602975.1 of Nocardia sp. NPDC004278. Classification (NCBI taxonomy): domain Bacteria; kingdom Bacillati; phylum Actinomycetota; class Actinomycetes; order Mycobacteriales; family Nocardiaceae; genus Nocardia; species Nocardia sp. NPDC004278. The sequence goes on along the minus strand of NZ_JBSGEQ010000027.1, from coordinate 16,230 downwards.
GAGGCGTTCGGCCAGGCGCTGCATAGACAGATTCGCCAGACCTTCGGCATCGGCGAGCGAGATGGCCTCGGCGACGATCCCCTCCAGTGAGAGCGCGGGCTTGGGCCCGCGCTTGGGTCGCTGCTGGGTGCCCCAGAGCAGTTCGACGGTGGTCGGTGACGGCATCTGCACATCCTTCCGGAAAGCGTGTTGACAAGTAACTGTGTCTACCATACTCTAATTCGTGTCCGACGGATACAGATTCCATCGGACACAGATACTGACATCAGGAGTCATCATGCGTAACAAGTCCGTTCTCATCTCCGGCGCGAGCATCGCGGGCCCGGCCCTCGCCTACTGGCTCAACCGCTACGGGTTCGAGGTCACCGTGGTCGAGCGCGCGCCGCAGTTGCGGCCCGGCGGTCAGGCCGTCGACTTCACCGGCGAAACGCACCACAAGGTGCTCGAGCGGATGGGCATTCTGGACGAGATCTACGCGCACCGAACCGGCACCACCGATATCGCGATCGTCGACGGCGATGGCAAGCAGCAGGCCCTCATCTCCGGCGATTTCACCGGCGGCGATGTGGAGATCCTGCGCGGCGATCTGGCGCGGATCATGTACGAAAAGACCTACCGGGACTGCGAATACATCTTCGGCGACTCGATCAGCGCACTGACCGAAACCGACGACGGTGTGTGGGTCGAATTCGAGAAGAGCGCGCCGCGCGCCTTCGATCTGGTCTTCGGCGCCGATGGAATCCATTCGCGGGTACGGCGTCTGGCGTTCGGACCGGAGCAGGAATTCGTCAAGCACCTCGGCCACTACTACTGCGTCGCGGGCGCGAGCCCATGGGCGACCAGGTCCGAGGGCACCCCCGAGCGGGTGACCGCCTACGGCTACAACGAGCCGGGCAAATGCGTCATCACCGGCGGCTCGAAGGCACAGCAGCTCTACATTTTCGCCTCGCCCGAACTCGATTACGCCCGTGACGACACCGCGGCGCACCGCCGCATCATCAGGGAGACCTTCGCCGACGTCGGCTGGGAGGCGCCGCGCATGCTCGCCGAAATGGCCGAGTTCGACGACTTCTTCTTGGACTCGATCAGCATGGTGCGCAAGATGAAGAGCTACAGCCGGGGACGGGTCGCGCTGGTCGGCGATTCGGGCTACGGAAACACCCTGGGCGGCTTCGGAACCGGACTCGCGGTGCAGGGCGCCTACATCATCGCCGGTGAACTCGCGCTCGCCGACGGCGACTACCCGACGGCCTTCGCGCGCTACGACGAGCTCATGCGCTCGCTCACCAAACTTGCGGACTACAGCAATGCGGGGCGTTTCTTCGCGCCGAAGACCGCGCACGGCATCAAGTTCCGCAACTGGTTCCTGCACTCGTGGATGTTCGACAAGATGTTGAAAATGACCGAGAACGTCAAGACCATCGAGCTGCCGGACTACCCGGCGCTGGTCGCGGCCGCGAATGCGAACTGACACCGGTACCACCCCGACCTTCGGCGGACCGCACGGTCTGGCACGGCGAGATCGGCTGTGTTTCGATGGAACCGGGGTGGGGTCGGGTGCGTCTATATGGTCAGACGGCACTGACGGAAGGGGCTGAGTCGGCCATGACAGCACAGACGGACGGCCGCGCGATCACCAATCCCGAGAACGCGCAGAACTTTTCGCACGCGGAAATCAAACAGGCTGCCGACCAGATGAATCCGGACGGACTCGACGGCGCATTCGACGCCTGGTCGGCCATCTCGGCGGCGGTGACCAAAGCGGGCCAGCAGTTCGAAACCGCGATTCAGCAAGCAGTGGAACAGCATTGGGAGGGCGCGGCCGCAGACCGGGCGGTGCGCGCCATCCGGGATTACGCCACGCGGGTCGGCGAGCTCGGTGCGTCACTGGATCAGCAATCTGCACCGCTATCCTCGGCCGCGAGTGCGGCGGCGCGGTTCAAGGTTGCGGTGCCACCGGTGGCGCAGACCTCGAACAGTACGGGCGGACCCGAACTGCGGAATACGCAGGAGGAACAGGCTCGCGACGATATGAGCACCCTGTACATCCAGCCGTATGGGAATACCGCTCCGACGATTCCGACGCTGCCGCCGCCGGTCGAGCCGATCTCGGTGCCGGGGGTGGTGCCCGGAGTCGTTCCGGGGACATCGCCAACCGATACCGGGTCGGGTCAGCCCGGTAGGACGGAAGACTCCGGTAAGGCGACCGAGCCCGGGAAGACCGAGGATGCGAGCAAAGCGGGGAATCCGAACAAACCCGAGGACACAGGTAAGACGCAGGAGCCGGCCAAGGCCGAGGACTCCGGTAAGACGGCCGGCTTGGAAAAGGCCGAAGCTGTTGCTCCACAATCGGTTTCACCGACTCAGCCGAGCGGTTCGCAGACCACCCCCACCTCCAGCACACATACCGCCACGACCACGGCCACACCATCGACGACCGGTGCGCAGCCGACCTGGCCGATCACCGTCACCTCGGCCGGAGTCACGCCGGGCACCTCGAGTCCGAGCCGCACCGCTACCTCTCCGAGTCCCGGTGGCCCACCCGGTGCCGGCGCGACGACGCCGAGTCCTGGCAAGTCGGTACCGGGAACCACAACTCCGGGAGCGGCAACGACACAACCCGCCACCGGTACGCCGAGCCGGATGGGCGCTGCGGGGGGCGCCGGGTACTCCGGGATGTTTCCGCCAGGGGCCCGTGCCCGACGCGGGGAGGACGGCGAGCACAAGGCGGCGCGGTACCTGCGCACCGAGGAGCATGGCGAGGAGCTCATCGGCGAAGTGGAAAAGACCGTGCCGCCAGTGCTCGGGGCGCAATGATGACGCAATGGACCTTGTCCGCCGAGCAGTTCGCGGCGGCCTGGTTCGGTACCGGCCTGGATCGCATGCCCTTTCCGTTTCGCTTCACCAGCCGCTTCCCCGGACTCCACGAATATCACTCCTACCAGCGGAAATTCCGGGCTGAACTGGCCCATGCCGACCATGCGCCGCTACAGCGCGCCGTGCAGGTGCTCGCCCGACCCGAGTGGCGCATCGAACTGTTCGGCATCGATAACACGCGCGGCGGGGTCGAAATGCGCGCCATCGGCTGCGCCACCCGCAGCGGACCCGGCGTCATCGCCCTGCAGGCCCCCGCACCGGACGGCGGCAGGGTGCGACTGCGCCGCGTCCGCGTCGACCAGCTGGCCACCGAACTGATCCGCCTGCTCCCTGATCCCGCGCCCGGCACCGCGGCCGAAAAGAGCTACCTCCTGGACGATCTCAGCGACGACCGCCCCGATCTCTTCGGCAACGCTCCCGCCCGCACCGTCCAAGACCGCTACCGCCGCTTCTGGCGCCAACCCTGCGATACCAGCGGCACCGCAACCGTCCTGGTCGGCCCACGCAATGCCGAACCATTGCGCACCGGCAAACTCCGTTGGATCGACACCAAGGGCGGCCGCTACTGCGAGGTCCCCGCCAACCGCGCCCTGATGATCCGCCCCGCCAACAGCGCCGACATCACGCGGTATCTCGATGAGTCCATCGTCCGCGCGAAAGCGCGCATGGACCAATAGGATCCGCGTGCCCGCTGACCCTGACCGCGATGGGAATACCCAGGTGGTTCATGGGAAGTTGGGCGCTCGATAGGTTTGTCGGATGACAACCGCCGAGGAAATCGAATCCTATCTAGTCGAGTATCAGGAAGCGTTGAGCGCGTTCGACGCGCAGCGTTCGGTCGCGCAGTGGGGTGCGCCGGGAACCATGGTCACCGACGCTTTCGTGGGATCCATCGCCACCACCGCCGAGATGGCGAAGGGCCTCGAGCAGTCCTATCCGCTGTATCAGGCGCTCGGCCTGGCCAGCGTCGACCACACGGTGCTCGAGCATGTGGATCTCACCGATCGCATCACCCGCCTGCACGTCCGCTGGCACTTCTGCGACGTCGAAGGCAATCTGCTGACCGACTGCGATTACGAATACCTGCTGCGCCGCGATGACGATGGCCAACTGCGCGCCTACGTCGCGGTCGCCATCGACGAGATGGAGCAGATCGCGAAGTTGGCTGCCGCCAAGGGTATTCAACTCCCATCCTGAATTCGGTTGCCGTCGAGTCGAATCCGGACCGATGCCAGCGTGCCCGCCAAGTAATCGCGGGGTACGCATTGCCAGAGCTGTTGCGGCCCGGCTGATTCGACGGCCACTTTCGGAGTGTCGGCTGCGTCAACGGAATTCACGAAAGAACGCGGCCGTGCAAACCAGCGCCCCCGAAGGCCTGGTCTACCCGGGGAAGTTGGAGACGAACGCGCCGTTGGCCGAAAAGCCTTCCACCGCGTCGCCACCGAGGCAGGTGATCCGCTCAGTGGAATGCGGCTGGAGCGACTGGGTCAGTGCGTTCAACTCACCGTCGCAATATCCGTAGCCCGTCACGCGGTACACCTCATCGGTGTCGTTGTCGCACAGGTCGGCACTGCAACTGACGCCCGGCGCCACCTCCTTGGCACTGGCCACCGGGGCACCGACACCGAGCATCGCCGCCGCGAAGACCGCGATACCCACACCGAATACGTACTGACGCTTCACCATTCAACCCCATTGCCGGAAATTCACCGACAAAGGTAAGCGCAATTCGCCCTTGACACAACTGCTGCGACATTCGCCCCCGCGACCCGGTACGCACCGAACGAATTCGCCTGGAAACCCGGCCAGCGCGCACACAACCGCAGGGTTGCTGTCGACGCGAAGCCGAGTTCCCAGGCGAATCGAATCGAACCGGGATCAGCCGAGCAGACGCCAGTCCTCGAGACCGTTGTAGAGCGGCAGTTCCCGAGCCAGCTTGCTGACCCGCGCGCGCAGCGCGTCGACATCGGAACCACCCGCGAGCGCGGTGGCGATGATGTCGGCGACCTCGGTGAACTCGGCATCGCCGAAGCCACGGGTGGCCAGCGCGGCGGTGCCGATGCGCAGGCCGGAGGTGACCATCGGGGGGCGCGGGTCGAACGGAACGGCATTGCGGTTCACGGTGATTCCGATTTCGTGCAGCAGATCCTCACCCTGCTGACCATCGATTTCGGAGTTGCGCAGGTCGACGAGCACCAGATGCACATCGGTACCGCCGGTGAGGACGCTGATGCCCTTGTCCTTGACATCGGCGCCGCCGAGCCGCTCGGCCAGGATCTTCGCACCGGACAGGGTGCGCTCCTGACGCTCCTTGAATTCGGCGCTCGCCGCGATCTTGAACGCCACGGCCTTGGCGGCGATCACATGCATGAGCGGGCCGCCCTGCTGCCCCGGGAATACCGAGCTGTTGAGCTTCTTGGCGTACTCCTGCTTGGCCAGGATCAGCCCGGAGCGCGGACCGCCGAGGGTCTTGTGCACGGTGGAGGACACCACATCGGCGTAGGGCACCGGCGAGGGATGCAGCCCGGCGGCGACCAGACCGGCGAAGTGGGCCATATCGACCCACAGCTTGGCACCGACCTCATCGGCGATCTCCCGGAACGCGGCGAAGTCCTGGTGCCGCGGGTAGGCCGACCAGCCCGCGACGATCACCTTCGGACGGGCGGCGAGCGCAGTCTTGCGCAGCTCCTCCATATCTATACGGTGGTCTTCCTTGCTGACCCCATAGGAATGCACTTCGTAGAGCTTGCCGGAGAAGTTCAGCCGCATGCCGTGGGTGAGGTGACCACCGTGCGCGAGGTCCAGGCCGAGCAGCCGGTCGCCCGGCTCCATCAGCGCCATCAGCACCGCGGCATTGGCCTGTGCGCCGGAATGTGGCTGCACATTCGCGAATTCGGCGTCGAAGAGCTCCTTGGCGCGGTTGCGGGCGAGGGTCTCCACGACGTCGACGTGCTCGCAGCCACCGTAGTAGCGACGGCCCGGGTAGCCCTCGGCGTACTTATTGGTGAGCACGCTGCCCTGCGCCTGCAGCACCGCGCGCGGCACGAAGTTCTCCGAGGCGATCATCTCGAGGGTGTCGCGTTCGCGGGCGAGTTCGCCTGCCATCGCGGCAGCGAGCTCGGGATCGAGCTCACCGAGAGATTGGGTATTGACAGAGGCGGTCGTCTGCGTCACCTGATCGAGTCTATTGGCCGTCCGCGCCGCGTCGATCAGGGGGTTCTGCGTCTCGGTGTGCATAGCAACCTCCGTGGTCCGGATGCCCCGGGGTGCGCACCCCGAAGCCCATGAGCCCGGCACCCAGGCGCGCGGTGCGGGGCGAGGGTGCTTCCCGGTGGTTGCTTCCACCTCGAGTGCGCCAGTCGCGTCCGACCATCTTATCCGCGGGTGCGCGACGGGCCGATACGCCTCTGCCGGCCCGCGCGTCAAGCCTCGGGTACGGCGGACCGCAGCAGAGCGGTGAGGTGAATCTCCGCGTCGTCGAGGGGCCGAGTGGATTTCAGCGCCCGGGATTGGATGATGGCGCCCTCCAGCGCACTGATCACGAATCCGGCCAGTGAGCGCGCCTGCTCGCCCGATAGACCGTTGTCGCACAATGCGTTGGCGAGTCGGTCGGTCCACTCGGTGAAGGCGGCGCCCGCCGCCGCCTGCACATCCGGTTCGGATTCGGCGAGTGCGGCACCGACGATCGGGCAGCCCGTGGTGAACGAGCTGCGCGTGAGGGCGCGCTGCCACCAGCCGGTGAGCGCACTCGCCCATTGCGCTGGCGCGCCGGTCGCGGTGATCTTGTCCATTACGGCGGCCAGGCGCTCACCCGCCGTCTTGGTCGCGACCTCGACCAGCTCGCTCTTACCGGATGGAAAGTGCTGGTAGAGCGAATTCCGAGAGGCATGGCTGCGCTCGAGCAGGGCGGCGAGCCCGGCCGCGTGCACACCCTGCTCACGAACCAGCTCGATGGCGCTTTCGATCAGTCGGTCGCGCGGACCCACGGTCATCGCTGTCCTCCCTGGGCTGTGTCCATTGTTCGCGCACTCATGGTTGCGTGAACCGATCGGTCCATGCTCCAATCATGACAGATGTGGACCGATCGGTTCACCGAAAGACGGGATTGATTCATATGAGCGAGCGCAGCGAGCGAACATCCGACACAGCCACACTGGTGGTCATGACGGAGCCGAGCGCTAGCGAGGCGCAGTCAGGGGCACCGACCGACCTGGCCGAGATGTCCGGACTCGAACTGGTGCGCACCGCGATGACGACGCCGGGGCGGCCGCCGTTCATCGGCGATCTGCTCGGCATGGAGGCCGAGCAGATCGAGCACGGCGAAGTGGTCTTCGGGCTGCGGACCCGCCCGGATTTCGCCAATCCGCTCGGCACCACGCACGGCGGCATCTGCGCGACCCTGCTCGATTCGGTCATGGGCTGCGCCGTGCACACCACCCTCGACGCCGGTGTCGGCTATACGACGCTGGAACTGAAGATCAACTACATCCGCGCGGTGCCGACCCACGGCAGTCGCCTGATCGCGACCGGCACCACCATCCACATCGGCCGCACCACGGCCACCGCCGAAGGCCGCATCGTCGACGACCAGGGCCGTCTGGTCGCACACGGCACCACCACCTGCGTCATCTTCCGCTGAGCCGGAACCCGCAGGCTGACGAAGGAGAACACCATGAGTCAGCGCACCACCGCAGCAACCGTGCGCAAGTTCCGGCGCGAACGCTTCATCGGCCGCTATATCGTCAATCCCGCTGTCGGACTGCTGGATCGGATCGGCATCCGCTCCGCGTTGCTCGCCGAACTGGAGACCACCGGCGCGAAATCCGGTCAGCCGCGTCGCGTTCCGGTCACCGTTTCGATCGACGACGAGGGCGCCTGGCTCATCTCCCAGCACGGCCACCGCGCCGGCTGGGCCCGCAATATCACCGCGAACCCGCAGGTCCGACTGCGTCACGGCAAGCGCTGGTACACCGGCACCGCCGCCTTCGCCCCCGATGACGACGTCGTCGCCCGTGCGCGCAGCTTCGCCAAGGGCCGCATTCCCGCCCAAGCCACCGCATGGACGATAAAGGCACTGGAATCGGACCCGGTTTCGGTGCGTATCACATTCACCGCGGACTAGGTCGCCACAGTTGAGCGCGCGTCGAGTTCACCCGGCGCGCAGACCGCCAGGGGTGAGGGGTTCGTCGAGCAGGCGGCGGAAGCGGTCGGCGCGATCGTCGGCATCGGCCGCGCGGTCCAGCCAGCCGCCGAGCAGGCGGTAGCCCTCGACGTAGGTGCTGATGTAGGCGCGCCACAGCGGTGAGGACAGGAAGCGCAGGGACTGGCGGGCGCGTTCGGGGGTGGTCAGGCTCCAGCGCTGCAGGAATCCGGCGACCTCGTCGGCATCCCGATGCTGATCGTGCAACAGCAGGGCGGCGTCCTGCCTGACCCCGACCAATTTGGCCGATGCGTTCGAAAGCTGTTCGGCGCGTTCGCCTTCGAAGCGCAGCCCCAGATCGGCGTAGATCTCCTGCGCCCATTTGCCCCAGCCCGGTCCGACGATCGAGCGCAGCGCCAGATCCGCCAGCCCCTCCGCCATCAGGCACTGCGGGGTGTTCACCAGGAACAACGTCTGCTCGGCCTGCCCATTCGCGACCAGCCCGGCCTCCTTGCGGCAGTGCTCGGTGTGATGTCCGGGATAGGACTCGTGCGCGATGAGGGTGGGCAGCTGCGCCAGATGCTGCTTCAGGTCGGAGTTGATCGCCACCCGGGAGTGGTAGTTGCCCAGGTAGTAGTTGAAGCCGGACCAGGGCTTGTCGCCGACCACCTCGTAGGTGACGTGCTCGTGGTCGGGCAGCGGATAGCGCTCGCGCACCAGTTCCCGCAGCGCACCCGAGAATGCCTCGACGCAGACCTGCAACCGCTCCGGCGGAATCTCATCGGCCTTGCGGAACGCCGTCACCCGCTCGGCGAGCGGACCGTCGCCGGTCAGTACCTCGTCCATCTGCCGGTGCGCATCGCGATAGTCCTCGACATCCCCCGGTGCGATCTCGACATCGAAGTACGCCCGCACCTCATCGACGAAGCCGATATCGTCCCCGGCGAACTTGCGTCCCGAACATTCCAGCGCCCGCAGGTGCACGTCGAGAAACTCCGTCCGCTGCGGCGCCAACCCGGCGGCGGGCAGTTCCGCACGCAATGCCGCGGCCCGCCTGGCCAGCTCGCGCGGCTGCGGTGCTGGCGCGTTGTCCACCTCGCGACGCAGCGCCGGATCGCCGGTATACGCGTCGACGAACCCTTCCTCCAGCCGGTCGAATGCCAAGCCGAGTCGCAGGTACTCGGTCACGAGGGGATGCGCTTCCATGTCCGCCGACATTAGCCGCAATGGGCCTGTGTATCGACCGGTTACACCCGGTAGTGGCACCCCGCGTTTCACACGATGTTGACGCAGAGCAGAATTCGGCTATGCGAGAGCTGGACCGAATCTCACACTGTCCGCGCATCACGTATGCGTGTTTGCCTGAACGGAGTGTCGGGTAAGTGGCACGAATGAGCGAGCCGAGTCCCTATGTGGAATTCGACCGGAAACAGTGGCGCACCCTGCGTAAGTCGACTCCTCTGGTACTCACCGAGGAAGAACTGATCGGACTTCGCGGCCTCGGCGAACAGATCGATCTGGAAGAGGTCGCCGAGGTCTACCTTCCACTCGCTCGCCTCATCCACCTGCAGGTCGCCGCACGTCAACGGCTGTTCGCCGCGACCGCGACCTTTCTCGGTGAGAAGCATCCCGATCAGCAGGTGCCATTCGTGATCGGTGTCGCGGGCAGTGTCGCGGTCGGAAAGTCCACCACGGCCCGCGTACTACAGGCCCTGCTCGCGCGATGGGACCACCATCCGCGTGTGGATTTGGTCACAACCGATGGATTCCTTTATCCGACCGCGGAACTGACCCGGCGCGGCATCATGCATCGCAAGGGATTTCCGGAAAGTTACGACCGCCGAAAACTGCTGCGCTTCGTCACCGAGGTGAAATCCGGTGCGGCCGAAGTATGTGCACCGGTGTATTCGCATATCTCCTATGACATCGTGCCGGGCAAGTTCCACTGCGTCACTCAACCCGACATTCTCATCGTGGAAGGTCTCAATGTGCTGCAGACCGGTCCGCGGTTGATGGTCTCGGATCTATTCGACTTCTCGATCTATGTCGACGCGCGCATCGAGGACATCGAAAAGTGGTATGTGCAAAGGTTTCTCACCCTGCGCCAGACCGCCTTCGCCGACCCGAACGCACATTTCCACCACTACTCCGGTTTCACCGATGACCAGGCGACGGCCGCCGCGCAGGAGATCTGGAACAACACCAACCGGCCCAACCTGGTGGACAACATCCTGCCCACCCGTCCACGCGCCACGCTGGTGTTGCGCAAGGACGCCGACCACAGCATCAACCGGCTGCGATTGCGCAAGCTCTAGCCGCGGCGACTGTTTGCGGGCGGCTCGACGGGATTACAGCTTCCAGGCCGCGTCCAGCCGAGCCGCGACATCGATATCCCGGACCGCGGCGATATGCGGTTTGCGGATTTCGGTGGCGATATAGCGCGCCACGAAACGCCGGATCTCATGGTCGACGCTGGCCAGGATGCGCAGCAGCTGCCCGCGCTTGGTGGCGGTGGCCACATTGATGCGGACATCGCTCGGGCGGGGCTCGGCGATATCGATGACGACCCGCAGCGGTTCGGCGGTCCGCACGGCCAAGTGCAGGTGGACATTGCCGTGGACCTGGAAGCGATGCCGGTCCACGGCGAGATCGAGCAGTAGATCGACATCGAGCGGGATGACCAGCTCGAAGGAGATGATGTCGTCGACATACCGATGCAGCTTCGGCTCACCGAGTTGCACCTGCGCGGCGACCTTGGCCAACTTGCCCGGCCCGACGCCGATCGGCCCGAAATCGAAGGCGGCCCCGGTCAACTGGGCGAATGCGCCGGAAATGCGTTGCTCGGAGGCCGCGTACTCCAGGAACCGCCGACCGAACTGCTCATAGTCGATGTAGGGCGTCGGCCCATCCCCCCACGGCGGATTCACTTTTCGTCCTCAGCTGGCGTCGCCGACCCGACCACAGCGGAGCGATTCTTACGAGCGACGCTCGTGGCGCCGCGGGCTCCGCAAATCAAATGCCGTAACGGCGATGTCGCGCGGCGTAGTCGCGCAATGCGCGCAGGAAGTCCACCCGCCGGAATTCCGGCCAGTACGCCTCGGTGAACCATATTTCCGAGTATGCGCTCTGCCACAGCAGGAATCCGGAAAGCCGCTGCTCACCGGAGGTTCGAATGACCAGATCGGGATCGGGCTGGCCGGAGGTGTAGAGGTGCTGGCCGATGGAGTTCACGGTGATCGACTGGACCAGATCCTCACCGGTCTCCCCCGCGGCCATCTCCTGACGGACCAGTTTGCGGACCGCGTCCGCGATCTCCTGCCGACCGCCGTAGCCGACCGCAACATTCACGTGTACGCCGTCGCGTCCGCTGGTGCGTTCGGCCGCGGTGCGCAGTCGCTTGGCGACCAGTTCCGGAAAGCCGTCCAGCGTGCCGACGATGCGCACGCTCCAGTTCTGCTCCGGTGCGGATAGCTCCTCGACGACATCGGTGATCACCTCGAACAGCGTCTCCAGTTCGTCCGGATCGCGCTGTAGGTTCTCGGTGGAGAGCAGATAGACGGTCACCATCTCGATGCCCTCGTCCGCACACCAGCCGACGAGTTCGGCGATCTTCAGCGCGCCGACCCGGTGCCCGTGGCTCACATCGGTGAAGCCGTTCTCTCTCGCCCAACGCCGATTACCATCGCACATCACCGCGACGTGCCGGGGATGTTGTTTGCCCGCCAGCTGCTTGGACAGCCGGGCCTCGTAGATGCGGTAGGGCAAACCACGCACCTGACTCGGAAGCTCCACGGCGACCAACCCTACGCCCCACCGGCACGATCCCGGCACCGGCTGTGTCGGATTCGCGGCGTTCGCGGTGCGCTCCATCGTTACGCCGCGCTACCACCTCCTTGCCCGTCGTTCCCGCCGGCGTGTTGGATTCGCGGCGTTCCCCGTACCCTCGTGGATCGCCTTGACGGCCCGCACCCGGTGCCTTCTGGCCCTCGCCCCCATTGCGGTCGACCCGGTACAGTGGCCGATGACCCACAACTTACGGCACCGTAGGTTACTGGCGGGTATTTCTAGGAGGTAGCTCGTGTCCGAAATGATCGGCACAGCCGATGCGATACCAGACGTGATCACGGACACGGCGACACCGACAAAACCGCGCATGCGCGGCTGGATCCACACCTGGGCGGTCGGCATCGCGGCAATCGCAGGGATCGTCCTGGTGGCCACGGCCGCGACGATTTCGGCGACGGCGGGCTGGTCCACCCTGGTCTACGGGCTCACGGTCTGCGGGTTGTTCGGCATCAGCGCCGTCTACCACCGGGTGACCTGGGCAACCGCGAATGCGCGCATCCAGATGAAGCGCGCCGACCATTCGATGATCTTCCTGTTCATCGCGGGCAGCTATACCCCGTTCGCACTGCTCGGGCTGCCGGGGCGGACCGGGCAGACGCTGCTGCTGGTGGTGTGGCTCGGCGCGCTGGCCGGTGTGGCGCTGAAACTGCTGTGGCCCACCGCACCTCGCTGGGTCGGGGTACCGCTGTATCTGCTGCTCGGCTGGGCGATCGTGCCGGTGGCCGGACAGCTGAACACGAATATCGGCATCGCCCCTCTGATCCTGTTGCTCATCGGCGGGCTGGTCTACAGCGGCGGCGCGATCCTCTACGCGACCAAATGGCCGAACCCCTGGCCCACGGTCTTCGGCCATCACGAGTTCTTCCATGCCGCGACGGTCCTCGCGGCACTGTGCCACTACGCCGCGATCTGGCTGGTCGTACTGCGCTGAGCCGCCCCGAGAAACATCGTGGGTGTGCCGAATTGCCCATTGCGGCAATAGAGTTGGGGACGAGGGACGGGTAGACGGCGGGGCGAAATGGCACAGCGGACGATCGAGACCGGCAGACGGCACGCCGATCGACTGGTCCGGGAGATCCGTGACCGGGCCGCCGTACTGCCCGGAGCGGCCGTATTGGTCGGTGGCGTGACGGCCGAGTTCGCCGATATGTCCGATGAGATCACCGGGAAACTGCCACTGATGATCGCACTGGTTCTATGCTGCTCGTTCGTGTTCCTCATCGCCGTCTGCCGCAGCATCGCACTGCCGATCAAGGCAATCGTGATGAATCCGCTGGCCACTGGCGCGGCCCCGAGCAGCTCCGTCGCGGTATTCCAGTGGGGCATCCGGTTGGTGCCGGTGCCCGCGCTGATGAAACTGTTCGGGACCTGGAATCGGTGGCTGCCGGGTTCGACGCGATCGGGTGTGCCGGTGCGGGTTACGGTACGTGCGAACGTAGCGGCGCCGTGATCACCAAGGTCGTCATCTGGGCGCTGAAGGCGCGGTGGGGTTTGGCAGCGGTGGTGATCACCGCGAATCTCAGCGGCCTCGCGGTGATCGTGACCGAGCTGTGGCTCAGTGGATTTCTCGGCCGGATCGGAGCCGACTGGCACCGCATCATCGGACTGGTGTCGATCTATCCGGTGGTGGGTTTTCTGGCCGGGGTCGGGCTCGCCGTGCGCGATCGCACCGTCTACTTCGCCTGGCTCGACGACGGGCGCAAGCCCACGGTCGAGGAGGCGCGGCGACTGCTGCGCCTGCCGATCGCTATAACCATCCGGGCGCTGGCCATCTGGCTGCCCGGTGTGATCGTGGCGGCCTCGACGTTCTCCCATCTCACCGCGCACAACAGCGCGGCGGTGACGGCGGCGCTGTTCACCCTCGGCGCCCTCGAATCCGCCGGATTCACCTTTCTGATCGTCGACCGGCTGATCCGCCCGACCATCCCCGTGGTGGCAGGAGTGCTCGGCGGCACCATGCACTGGAGTTCCTCGGTGCTCGTCCGGGTCGTCATGACCTGGGCGGTGGCGGGGGCCATGCCGCTGCTCATGCTGATCGTGGTGCTCGCCGATCCGGCCGCCGGTGCGCCGGACCGCATCCGCACCGCCATCTACCTCTCCGGTGTCGGATTTGGTGTCGGCGCACTTGCCACCGCCTTCCTGGCCCGTTCGGTGGCCACCCCGATGCGCACGCTGCGCCGGGCGCTGGACCTGATCACCAAGGGCGAGTTGGACGTTCGGGTGCCGGTCGGCAGTACCAGCGAGATCGGGCGGCTGGAGCATTCGGTCAACGAATTAGCCGCCAACCTGCGCGAACGTGAGCGGATGCGGGATGTATTCGGCCGCCATGTCGGTGCCGAAGTGGCCGAACGGGCGCTCGCCGGCGGATTCGATCTGACCGGCGATGTGCGCGAGGTGTCGGCGCTGTTCGTCGATGTCACCGGATCGGTCGAACTGTCCAGCGGTCTGCCGCCGCAGGAGTTCGTCGCCAAGCTCAATCGATTGCTCGCGATCGTCGTCGCGGCGACCGAGGAGAACAACGGCCTGGTCAACAAGTTCGAAGGCGATGCGGCGCTGTGCATCTTCGGCGCACCGATTGCCTTGCAGGACAATGCGACACCGGCGTTGCGGGCGGCCAGGCGCATCCGAGACGAGGTCATCGCCACCGGCGAACTCGATATCGGTATCGGTGTGGCGCGCGGTCCGGTGTTCGCCGGTGACGTCGGCTCCGATAGCCGTTTGGAGTACACGGTGATCGGTGATGCGGTCAATGAGGCGGCCCGTTTGACCACGGCGGCGAAAGAGGTGCCGCGTCGCATCCTGGTGAGCGGCGCGCTCATCGAGGCCGCGGCCGCGCACGAGCGCGCCAAATGGACTCTCTACGACCATATTCTGCTGCGTGGCATGCCCGACCCCACCGCCTGCTGGACCGATGTCGAGGCCGCCGAGACATCCAGTGACACGGCGCCCGATACCGCCCCAGCCGATGACCGGACCGCTGTCAGCGCGATCACCGAAGTGCGTACCGCGGCGACCGAATCGCCGTCCCAGAATTGAGTTGGTGTTCCTGGTACCGGGCGCGTATGCGATACGAGGCCGACCATGCCCTTCCTCGTCGGTGAGCTCACCAAGAAACAGAGTGCGCCAACCACTTTCGACGAGTCACCCCTACCGCTGCGATCAAGGCAACCAGCGAGTCAGGCCGACGACCTCCGCCGCGATATCCGACACTCCACGGCCATCGGTGCCGACCCGATGCACCCAGTCCGGGACCTCGGCATCCAGCTTCGCGGCCATCACCTTGCCGCGCTCGATGTGCTCGTCCAGTGCGCTGCCGATCTCCCGACCCGCGAGCCGCTCGGCCGCCGCCGCATCCGCACAGGTCAATAGGACCGCGGTGATCTCGGGCAGCTCCCCCAATGCCGCGACAAGTGCGTCGATCACATTCATGAACACACTGGCGGTGTTCGTATACACGATCCGCCGATATCCGAGCGCGCGATAATTCGCCCACATCGCAGCCAGATTCCGCTCCGCGAGTCCGTGCTCCCACGGCGCCGGATAGGCCTGATCCAGATTGTCGCCCTCGATCAAACAGTGCCGCACCCGCGCCGCCGAAAGCCGCGCATGCACCTCGAAGGCCACGGTCGTCTTCCCGACCCCGGCCCTACCGCCGATGAAAAGTGCCTGACTGCGCACGGTCACCCAACCACTGTGCCGCATCCGCGGCCACGGTGACGGGCCGGACCGCTCCGACCCCGACCCGCCGGGAACCGTCAGCAGGATCACGGCACCTTCTCCGGCTGGACGCCCACGGCCGGCGCCGGACAGCGACTTGACGAGATCAAATCTTCCGTGCACACTGCTCTCACTAGAGAGCGATGCTCTCGGCGATTCGAGGGAGAACGGACATGTTGGAAGTCTGGAAATGGGCCAACCTCACGCTGGCATTCGTGATGGAGCTGGTCACGTTCGCGGCGCTGGCACTGTGGGGCTGGAAGACCGCCAATGCGACTCCGCTCAAACTCGTCTTGGCCGTGGGCATGCCACTCCTCGCGGTGTTGGCCTGGGGCCTGTTCGCGGCACCGAATGCGTCATTCGACTACCCACTGCTCGCGGTCGCCACCAAGGTCGTGGTTTTCGGCAGCGCCGCGGTCGGACTGTGGGCCATGGGCTACCGATCGGCCGCGGTCGTCTTCGTCGTCGTCCTGGTCGCGAACCTGCTGATGATCAGGCTGGGGCACCTGAGCTTGTGAGCGGGTCGACGACGCCCGAATTCGTACGGGAGATCCGAACATCCACGCCGCCGACCTGCCGCCCGGACTTCGGGCGGCCCCGGAACCCGTCGCCCGCATCCTCACCCGCCTCGCCTCCACATTGTGACGGCG